>CAVBXG010000003.1:0-75922 GCA_963599585.1 bacterium | reverse complement strand
GGGTATAATGGGATAAAAGCCAATTTTGGATATAGCTACAATTGTAATAAAAAAATATTTATTACTGCTAATATATTATATCAGTATGTTAAAGCAGAGGGAAAATCAGGTTCAAGAGTTATTGGTGAAAAAAATGAAATTATAGAAACAGAAAATTCATCGAGTGCAATTTGTGACTATTGCTATAAAATGTCATTTGGAGTCGGATATAATCTCTTTTGATAAAATAAAAAAATCCCGCCAGAACAGAAATAACTTCCATCTCAGCGGGATTTTTGAAAATCATCAGTTTTTCAAGCGATTAAGCCTGACCTGCTGAACCGAATGCTTTGCAAAGGTCAATTACTTTTGCTGTGATTGCATCGAAACCTGGTTTAAGGAGTTTTCGTGGATCGTATCCTTTTCCCTCTTTGTCTTTTCCGGCTTCAATGTATTTGCGTGTAGCCGCTGCAAATTCAAGCTGAAGTTCTGTGTTGATGTTTACTTTTGAAACACCAAGAGTTACTGCCTTGTGAACCTGATCAAAAGGAATTCCTGAGCCACCGTGAAGAACAAGTGGTTTTCCTTCTACAGCATTGTTGATTTCGCCAAGTCGGTCAAAGTTCAATCCTGCCCAGTTAGCTGGATAAACACCGTGGATGTTACCGATTCCTGCAGCAAGGAAGTCAACGCCAAGAGCCGCGATTTTTTTGCATTCTTCTGGATCTGCAAGCTCACCGTTAGAAGCAACACCGTCTTCAACACCGCCGATTCCACCAACTTCACATTCTACAGACATTCCTTTTGCGTGTGCAAGCTCAATGATTTCTTTTGATTTTGCAACGTTTTCTTCAAAATCAAAGTGTGAGCCGTCGAACATTACAGAAGTAAATCCAGCTTCAATAACTTTTTTTGCACCTTCGTAAGTACCATGGTCAAGGTGAAGGGCTACAGGAACTGTGATTCCCATTGATTCATAAAGATCTTTTACAAGATTTACAACTGTCTTGTATCCGCCCATGTATTTTGCCGCACCTTCAGAAACCTGAATGATAGCCGGTGATTTTGCTTCCTGAATACCAGCAAGAATAGACTTTGTCCATTCAAGGTTATTTGTGTTGAATGCAGGAATTGCGTAGTGACCAGCGTGAGCTTTTTTTACCATTTCTACTGCTGAAACCAATGCCATTTTATGACCTCCAAAATATTTCGATAATCGTACAACTCATGACCTTGCACGATTTTCTGAAAAATTGTATTTCCAGACATCAATTATCCTATCATAATTTCTGATGATTGAAAATCCGTAAGAAGCGTTTTTTTATTGGTAAACAATTTGACAAATGATAATACTGTAAATATAATTGTAATGGCTTATCAAGAATTGAATTTCTTAATTTTTGAACAAGTAAAAATTGTAAACATTAAATATATTTATTCCGATAATCTTGAATGAGACATTCCATTTTCGGAATGTAATATGGTATAAGGAGTTTTACATGAAAAAGGGCTTGATGGTCTTTGTAAATCTTGCACTGCTTTTTGCGCTTTGCATTCCGGCATTCAGTCAGCCAAACTCAAAAAGTGTTGAAACATTCACAATTGATAACTTTGACACGGAAAAGGAATGGACTTGGACAGTAAATGCCAGCCGATTTGTTGCTGAAGGGTATCCGAAGTTTGGTTATTTCAATGGAATTCCTAATTCTTTGAAGCCGTTCCAGCCAGCTGATGTTGAACCAAAAGTTCTTGGAATTAACGCTGCTTTCGACAGAAAGGGTGATAACTGGCTTGAAATTATTCCAATGAAAGATGGAAAGACTTATGAGCCACCGTTTGTTGGCAATGTTGATCATCTTGATTTCTGGGTTTGGGGTGCAAATTACCTCTATTATCTGGAAGTTATGATTCGTGATGCAGACGGACGTGTTCACGTTCTGCCTGTATGCAATACTCGCTTCAACGGATGGAAAAACGTTATTGTAAAAATTCCTGGCTGGATAAGTCAGCATTCAAGACTTCGCTCTGGTCCAAGAAATCTTTCTTTTGTTGGATTCAGAGTTCGTTCAGATGCTGCTGAGTATGTTGATGATTTTACAATTTATTTTGACAACATTAAGTATATGTCTAATTCTTTGTCATACATCTATGATGGTTATGAGTTGAAAGATCAGGATTTTAGCGATGCGGAAACTGGTTCAAACGCTGCTAACGCTGGTTCTTCTTCATCAACATCTTCTTCGGAGGCTAAATAATAATGAAAAAGTTTCTTTTGTCTGTTTTAGTTGCAGCCGCTGCTTGTGCGGTTTTTGCTCAGAATAGTCTTGTTGAAGATCCTAATCCGGAAACTGTTGGAAATGATTCTGCTATGCAGGCTTTGCGCGAACAGTCTTTGGACAGATTTGAGCGTGATGGTTCGTGGTTTGTTCATATGTCGCCTGATTATGGTGTGATTTCAGCACGCAATTTTGAAGGTTCTCCAGCTATGAAAGAGCCTTTGAAAGGTGATGAGGATGCTGAGGATACTCAGGTTCTTGGTGTAAAAGTTGAATTTTTCCGCCGTGGTGTAAACTCTTTCTACATTACAGCTCAGCGTCCGATTGCAACAGAAGGTATTGTAAAAACAGTTTCTGTTTGGGTTTGCGGACGCAATCAGGGACACGATATGTATCTTTTGGTTGAAGATTACTTTGGCCGAAGCTATGAGCTTTATATGGGTAACCTTGGTTTTTCTGGCTGGAAAAAACTTACTTGTGTAATTCCTCCTAGCCCGGACAGTGAGCATGGAATTGTTCAGCACAGCGCATATTACGGAAATAAACCGGGACTTCGCATTATTGGTTTCCGCGTAGACTGTAATCCAATGCTTGCCCGCGGTACATATTATATGTATCTTGATGACCTTCGTTGTGTAACAGATCTTTATGATTTGGAAAATCAGGATGTTGATGATATGTCTGATGCCTGGTAATTTAAAATAATTACTGCGAAAGCTGCTTGAATTTTCAGGCAGCTTTTTTTATGTCTTTTTAATATTTAAATTTTTCTGAAATTTTATAGAACTTTGTTCTGCCTTTTGATGAAGTCTGTTCAAAAATGTTCATTCTTACAAAAAGCCATGCAATCAGATTTGAAAAATTTAATGCGTTTTTTGGTTTTGTCTTGTCGTTCTTGAAAGCGTCTGCAATATCTTTTGCGCAGAATTCTTCTGGAAGGTTTTCCGGGAGAAGTTCCAGATAATTTTTCGGGCTTGAAAAAATTTTTGTTTCTATTATTTCATTCAATTTTTTGTCTGTTTTTTGCCAGTCTTTTTTGAATCTTCTTCTTTTGTTTTCGGACTGTTCTGGAGTTCTTGTTTTTGTGCGGATTTCTGTTGTTTTTACAAAAAGAATTTCAAGTGTGAAATTTTTTTCAAGCAGAATAGGGTAAAGGCCGGTCAGTTCCTTTAGCATTGTATATTCGTTCTGTTTTTTGGGACTTCGGCTTTTTTTTAGAAGAATTCCGTCTTCTGAGTACGTTTCTATCATTTTTGAAACGGCAACTGGATGGACGATTTTGCATTTTCTGTTCTTGGAAAGCGCGTTCTGGATTTTTTTTAGGAGTTTTCCAAGGTTTTGCGTCTGGATTTCAATCACATTTCCGTCTTTTGTCAGTATGTCATAAATGTAGCCATCGGCTTCAACTTCTGTTTTTGAGTCTTCTTCTAGCGCGTAAAGTTCCTTTAGTGTCCGGTGGAGGCTGCTTTCTTTGTACGTGTTTATCATTTTTCTGCTTTGCTTCTGTTTGCTATACGGATATGTGGAAAAATATACTGAAACTTGTAACTTTTTGCAATTATCGGCATTTTTTGCAATTGACTTTATGAATTTGTTGACTAAAATGTTAATTAAGTGGGAAAAAGTAGTAAAAAGTGGAAGAAAATGGCATGAAACTTCTTACAGGTGAATATAAAAATACGCTGGATGAAAAAGGTCGTATTATGTTTCCTTCAAAGTTGCGTGCCGGAATTTCTTCAAATGTCATGATTGTTACAAAGGCAATCGAGCGGTGTTTGTGGCTTTTTACTACGGAAGAATGGGAGAATATGTCTGCAAAACTTATGGCAAACGCTTCTCCTTTCAGTGAGCAGAACAGGATTATCATGCGGCGTTTTATTGCGCCGGCTCAGGAAATTGAGTTTGATAAATCCGGTCGTCTTTCAATCCCGCAGAGCTTAAGGGAGTATGCCTCTCTTTCAAAAGATTGCGTTTTTCTTGGTGAGCAGAAATTCATTGAGCTTTGGGATGCGCAGTCCTATGAAAATTATATGGCAGAAACTGAAGATAAACTTCTGGAAGCAAGTGAGCAGTTTAAAGATATAAGCTTCTAGTTTTTGTGGGGAATTAAAGTGGAAATCGTTCATACTCCAGTTTTGTTAAAGCCTTGCCTTGAATATCTTAGTCCTGTGGGCGAGCCTTACGAAAATTCTGCATGGATGGTTGATTCTACTTTGGGGGAAGGCGGTCATTCAAATGCTTTTCTTTCAACTTTTCCTTCTTTAAATATTATTGGTATTGATGCAGATTCTGTTATCCAGTCGCGCGCCAAGGAAAGACTTGCGCCTTATGGGGACAGAATGCATTTTTATAATGGCTGGTTCAACGATTTTTATGCGTCGTATCCAGCCGAATTTCCGAAACCGGATTTGATTCTTTTTGATTTGGGAATTTCCGTGTTTCATTATGAGCGGAGCGGTCGCGGTTTTTCTTTTAGGTATGACGAGCCTCTTGATATGCGCCTTGATCCGGATTCTGAAAATGAGTCGGCGGCGGATATTGTAAACGGCATGAACGAAGAGGAACTGGCAAACCTTATTTATCTTTATGGTGAGGAAAAACTTAGCCGCAGAATTGCTCGTGCGATTGTGGAAGCAAGGAATGGCGGGAAGATTGAGTCTTCAAAAGTGCTTGCTGAGATAATTTTTAACGCGGTGCCGGCAAATTACCGTTATGGGCAGATTCATCCGGCAACAAGAACTTTTCAGGCGTTAAGAATTGCGGTGAACAGCGAGCTTCGTCATATTCCTGATGCTTTGCACAATGCGTTCAACAATCTGAATGTGGGCGGAAAAATTGGCGTGATAACGTTTCATTCTTTGGAAGACCGGATTGTGAAAAATTATTTCCGGAATCTTGGAAAAAAATGTGTGTGTCCGCCGGAAGTTTCTTCCTGCCGTTGCGGTGGCGAACCTTGCGCAGAAATTCTTACGCGAAAACCAGTCGGACCGACCGAGGAAGAAATCAGGGAAAATTCTCCGTCGCGCAGTGCAAAGCTCAGGGTTGTGAAAAAACTTCGTGACGCGACAAAATATCATCTTTGGGGAGTGGAAGGTTACTGATGAACAGCGTTGTGAAAAATGTATTTTACAAAATCGGCGTTTGCCTGCTTGCAGTTTCTATTCCTCTTCTTTTGCTGGCGTATGCGGTTCAGACAAGAAGATATGCGGAGCTTTCGCGCGAGATTGCTGACCTTGAGTCAAAGCAGGAACGTCTTATTGAACAGAATAAAAAACTTGTTAGCGACATAAGTCTGCTTTCAAGTACAGATAGAATTGAAAAAATTGCTTCCGAAGAACTGGGAATGCACAAGGCTGAAACTGAAGATATTGTCCGCGTGGAAATGAACGGTTCAAAGAGATAGGAGATTGCTTTGAAAATATCTTTGTTGAATTTGAATGAAATTTTGTCCGCTGTAAACGGAAAATTTGTTGGAAACGAAAAAAACAAGGCTGAGTTTGCGTTTTCTTCTGTAACAACAGACAGCCGCAATGTTTCTAAGGGAAGCCTTTTTGTTCCTCTTATCGGGCAGAATCAGGACGGACACAAATATATTCCTTCCGCGGTTGAAAAAGGCGCTTCAGTGATTTTTGTTGCGGAAAATGAATACAATTCCGAGCCTGAAAAATATGATTCACTTGCGGAAAAAAATCCTTCGCTTTCTTTTATTGTTGTAAAAAACACTTTAAAGGCTTTGCAGGATGCGGCCGCCGCTTATGTTGAGAAATTTCCTTCGCTTATAAAAGTTGGAATCACAGGCTCAAGCGGAAAAACCACCACAAAAGAAATGGTTGTTTCAGTTTTAAAGCAGAAATTCAATGTTGTTTACACGCAGGGAAATTTTAATTCCGAGACCGGGCTTCCTCTTTCAGTTTTTAATATCCGCGCGGAACATGAAGTCGGTGTTTTTGAGATGGGAATGAACCGGAAAGATGAGATTGGCGAGATTGCCGCTGTTTTAAAGCCGAAATATGCACTGATTACAAATATTGGAACGGCTCACATTGGAATTTTGGGAAGCCGCAAAAACATTGCAATCGAAAAACGTAAGATTTTTAAATATATTCCGCAGGATGGAGTTGCTTTTATTCCTGCCGAGGATGATTTTGCAGAATTTCTTGGTGAAAACGTGCGCGGCTCAATTGTTTATTATGGAAATTCTGTTCCTGAAAAAACTTCCGGCGCAAAATATGTTGAAGACTTGGGGCTTGAAGGAACTGAATTTTCGCTGGATGGAATAAAAATTCATCTTAAAAATCCGGGAATATACAACTACAGAAATGCTCTTGGCGCATGTGCGGTTGGAAAGACGCTTGGACTTTCCGCAGAGCAGATAAAAAACGGTCTTGAAAATGTTGACTCAGTGAACGGAAGAATGGAAACCAGCCGCATTTTGCTGAAAAATGGCGCGAACGTTACGCTGATAAAAGACTGCTACAACGCGAATCCTGATTCAATGTTGAGCGTTCTTGATTTTTGCTCATCTCTTAAAAATGTGAATGAAAAAATCTATGTTCTTGGCGATATGCTTGAGCTTGGCGAAAAATCTGCTTCTGAACACGAAAAGGTTGCGCTTAAAGCCGCCGGTTCAAATCCAAAACTTGTTATTCTTGTTGGAAAAGAGATGAAAAGCGGTTTTGATGCGCTTGAAAAAAGTGGATTTAAAAACGCAAAATATATTGAGCAGCACGATGAGAATGCGATTGAGCAGGCTGGAAAAGAAATTCTTCTGGCGGTAAAAAATGACGATGTTGTTCTTATAAAAGCCAGCCGCGGAATTGCGCTTGAAAGAATTGTTTCTGTTATCAGTGGAGAGGAAAAATAATGGGAAACTATAAATTCAGCATTGATAAAACTGTTGAAAGCTACAACAAAAGTGACAACAGCTTTCTGGTTGCTCTTATTTTCATTCTTGGACTTGGACTTTTTACGCTGTATTTTTGCTCTCAGTCTGCCGGACTAAGATTTTTCCACGATTCTTTTTATTTTGTGCGCCGCCAGCTTATCTGCGTTCTTGCTGGTGGAGTGGGATTTCTTTTTCTTTCCTTGGTTCCAATTGAAAAAATCAGAAAGGCGATTCCGCTGATTTTATTTATCACGATTATCTTGTGCATCTGCACTTACATAAAACCTCTTTCTGTTGAACGTAACGGAGCGCGCCGGTGGCTGAAAATTCCTTTTGGCGGGTTTACGCTTCAAACTTCGGAAGTTGTTAAATTTACGCTTGTGATTTTTCTTGCGAATTTCTTTGATAAATATTCTGCGAAATCTGAGGAAGAAAAAAATGTTTTTGGCGCGGTTGCAGTGATGCTTCTTCTGGTCGGATTTGTTCTTACGCAGAAGGATTTTTCAACTTCAGTTTTTTTGTATCTTTTTGCGTGCGGAATGTTCTGGTGCTGTCATGTGAAGGTGCGCTGGTTCTGGTTTGTCTCGTTTTTGGTCGCGCTTTTTTTTGTTTTTTATGTTTTAAATGAATCTTACAGGATTGACCGAATTATCGCTTTCTTGAATCCGAATGAAGATTTAGCGAATTCAAACTATCAGGCGATGAGCTCAAAGCGTGCAATCAGCGCGGGCGGATTTTGGGGCGCGGGAATCGGTTCGAGCCTTGTTCAGAGCAATAAAATTCCTGAGGTTCAGACTGACTACATTTTTGCTTCCTGGGCAGAGGCGATGGGACTTTTTGGCGTTGTAATCTATTTTCTGGTGCTTGCGTTTTTTGCGTTCAGAGGGCTGAAAATCTCTTTTGGCTGCAAGAACCGTTTTGCTTCCTATGCGTCATTCGGATTTATATCGATGATTGTTCTTCAGTCTTTGATGAATATTGCGGTTGTTGGCGGCGCATTGCCTTCCACGGGAATTCCTCTTCCGTTTTTTTCTTCGGGAGGTTCTTCCATAATAATTACGCTTTGCATGTGCGGATTTGTTGTTAATGCTTCGCGCTGTAATTCCGAAAATGAATATGTAAAAAGTATGAATGAAAGTTTTGTAAAAGTTGATTCAATAAGCGGAGTTGATGTGTATGAGTGATATTAGTATTTTGTTCGATTCGGAAGATGAAAAGGAAGATTTCTCGTTTTCGGAAGGGACTTTCCGTGCAAATTCAAAAAAGCCGGAAGATAAGACTGTAAAGGCGATAAAAATAATCATGGCGATTCTTGTTGTCTTTGGAATTCTGGAGTTTGGATTTTACAATTTTATCCGCCCATGCCTTAATTATCCGAAAGTTTCTGTTGACGGAAACATGAATTACAGTTCAACTGAAATTGTGGAGATGCTTCGCCCGATGAACGCAAGAAACTGGTTTGGCTTTAACGTGGATTCCGCCGCCTCGATAATTTCTTCTGCAAGCGGAATTGATTCTGTTACAGTGCGAAAAGTTTTTCCGGACAAAATTTATATCAACGTATTTGAACGCCAGCCGGTCGCAATGACTTTTATAAACCAGAATGGCAGAAGCCTTGCGGTGCAGATTGACAAGACTGGAGTTCTTTTCCCGGAACATTCGCTTGATTCTGTTGATATTTCAACAGTTCCGATTGTCTCCGGGCTTCCTGTTGAGCATTTGACAGAAGGAATGAGAATTCCCCAGAAATACAGAACTCTTATTGAGCAGATTTCCGCGATTCGTCAGATGGGACAAAAATATTTTGCCGCAATCTCAGAAATCTGTGTTATTCCGAAAGAATATGGAAACTACGAGCTTATGCTTATTCCTGAAGGCTCTAAAATCAAAGTTCTTACTGACCGAACATTGAATGAAGAGGCGTTAAAGTATATGATGGTAGCATTGGATGTTGTCAATTCTATTGATTCAAATGTCGCTGAAATCGATTTGCGTTACGGTGCTGTTTCATATAGAAAACGTTGACAAACGGGTGGATTAGAGCAGATGATAGTTGGCCTTGATATTGGAACCAGCAACATAAGAGTTGCAATCGGTGAAATAGACGAAGAAACTAAAAAACTCAAAATTGCGGGAACTTCCTGTGAAAAATCAGCAGGACTGCGGAATGGAAATATTGTAAACATTGAGGCTGCTTCCAGCGCAATCCGTACAGCCATAGAAGAAGCGGAGCAGAATGCCGGTGTTGATGTACATTCTTGTTTTACCGCGATTGGCGGCGAGCAGATTGAAGGAATAAATTCAACAGGAAAAGTTGCTGTTTCAACAAAAGGAAAATCTTCGCGCGAAATTTCGCAGGATGATATTCAGCGCGTCCGGGATTGCGCCCAGGCAGTTCAGATTTCTTTGGACCGCGAAATGCTGCACGTAATCACCCAGGATTATACAGTTGACCACGTAAGCGGAATAAAAGACCCGATGCACAGGCTTGGTGTATGCCTTGAATCTTCTGTTCATATTGTTACCGCTTCAAAAACTACGATTCAAAATATCCAGAAATGCATTAACCGCGCAGGCTACGAGATGGACGGAGTTATCCTGAAAACACTGGCTTCTGCGCAGTCTGTTGCCACAGAAGATGAGATGGAGCTTGGCTCAATTCTGGTTGATTTGGGCGCAGGTACAACAGATTTTTTTGTTCTTGTTAACGGCGCGCCGGTTTGCACGGCTTCTATTCCTGTTGGCGGAAATCTTGTTACAAATGACATTGCGATTGTTGAAGGAATAAATGTTGCCGAGGCGGAAAGAATCAAGCTTGAAGCAGGCTGCTGCTGGGCGGATAATGTTGATCCTTCCAGAACAGTGATTATAAATGGAATCGGCGGGCAGCCTCCGCGCGAGGTAAGCCAGTCTGAAATCTGCGACATAATTTCCGCGCGCATCCGCGAGATTTTCAATATGGTCCTGAACAAGATTATTGATATGACAAGCGTTGTTCAGCTTAGCGGAAACATAATTCTTACTGGTGGCGGCGCAAATCTTGATGGAATTATTGAGATTGCGCAGGAAGTTTTTGAGACATCGGCTGTAAGAATCGGTTTTCCAGAAAAACTTGGCGGAATTGAGGAAGATTACGACGGTCCTGAGTGGGCAACTGTAATCGGACTTGTAAAATTCTGCAACGAGCAGATTTCACAGCATCCGGACAGAAAAACAAAAAAGATGCTGAAACTTAACAAAGAAAAAAATAAATCGGAAAATAAATTTATAAAAATACTAAAATCTTTATTCTAAAAGTGGGGTTGGGAGGAATTTATGATGGAAGTAGAAGTTGTTAATGGTGAAGGTTCTGATTTGTCAGACGTTTCCCCAACAATAATCAAGGTTATTGGTTGCGGCGGAGGCGGTTCAAACGCTGTAAACCGCATGATTGAGGCAAATATAAAAGGTGTTGAATTTATTGCCTTGAACACAGATAAGCAGGCTCTTGGACGTTCAAAAGCGGCCACACGACTTGCAATCGGTCAGAAACTTACACAGGGACTTGGTGCCGGCGGAGACCCGGAAATCGGCGAAAAAGCTGCCCAGGAAGACAAAGATAAAATCTCGAATATCTTGAAAGGTGCGAACATGGTTTTTGTTACTGCCGGAATGGGTGGTGGAACAGGAACTGGTTCAGCCCCGGTTGTTGCCTCAATCGCAAAGGAAATGGGTGCTCTGACAATCGGTGTTGTTACAACTCCTTTTGCACGTGAAGGAAAACAGCGAATGCAGCTTGCCACGGAAGGAATTAAACGCCTTCAGGAAGCGGTTGATTCAGTGATTGTTATTCCTAACGAAAAAATTGTAAAGGTTTTTGGCGAAAATATTTCTTATATCGAGCAGTACAGACTTGCGGATGACGTTCTTCGCCAGGGAATTGAGGGAATGTCGCGCATAATCACAGATTACAGCTATCCTAACATTGACTTTGCTGATGTAAAATCTGCGATGAAAGGTCAGGGAGCCGCGATTTTTGGAATTGGCGAGGCAAGCGGCGAGAACCGTGCAGTAGAAGCCGCTTCAAAGGCGATAAATAATCCGTTGCTGGAAGATTTCAGTTTTGACGGCGCAAAGCATTTTGTTATCCAGGTAAGGGCTTCGAGCAATTTCAGCCAGAAAGAGCTGGATGAGATTTCAAACATTGTGTGCGCTTCTGCAAGCCCGAACTATAGCTTGAAGGACGGAATTGTTCCAGACGATGAGCTGGGCGACGCAATCAGTGTTACAGTTATTGCCACAGGTTTTAATAATTCTGCGATTCCTGGAGTTGAGGCGGAAGAAATTTCTGAGCCGCAGGTGGAAAATTCCCCGGTGGATTCAAATGTTATTTCCACAGATGAATTTACAAGTCTTCTTGGCGGAAATGCTTCTTCTGCTGCATACACAGATTCTCCAAGTCTTTTTGAATCTTATGAGAAAAAAGATGAAACTATAAATTCTGTTCCGGCAAGCGCCATGGGAACTTTTAAGCCAGTTGGAGGTCGCTCTGGCAATGTTGAACAGCATCCGGCTTCAAAATCAGATGATCTTTTTGTTCCTGCATATTTAAGAAACAGAACAATTAATCTAAAACGAAAATAATTGGATTCATCTGAGGAAAAACTACAGAATTTTTTGGCAAGATTCCATACTGATTTGCTTCTTGTGGAACGCTTGTCAAAAGAATCTGCGGAAACATATCGCTACGAAGCTGAAATTTTCTTGCATTGGCTTCAAACAAACAAGATAAAACTTGCAGACGTTACCGTACAGAATCTTGTGTATTTTCTTGCGTGGCGAAAAACTACAGATCATGCGCCTCTTACTCTTTCAAAAGACATTTCCTCGTTGCGGGCTTTTGGAAGTTATGTTGAGCGGATGGGAATTTGGCCTGAAAACCTTGCGCTTTTAATAGAACGTCCGAAGGCTTCCCGCACATTGCCGCGTGTTCTTTCTGTTCAGCAGGTTGAAAAAATTCTTTCCGCGATTGATGATTCAACAAAAGTCGGAAAACGTGACAGCGCGCTTTTTGAGCTTATTTATTCGTGCGGGCTTAGAATCAGCGAGGCGTGCGGACTTCTTATGGAAAATCTTCACTTGAATGAACATCTTATTCTAGTCCACGGAAAAGGCGACAAGGAGCGGATTGTGCCGTTCGGGGAAACTGCAAAAGAAAAGCTGGAGAAATATCTTTTTGAGGCGCGCCCTGAGCTTGTTGGAAGCAAAATAGTTCCAGAA
Organism: bacterium; assembly: GCA_963599585.1. GTDB lineage: Bacteria > Spirochaetota > Spirochaetia > Treponematales > Treponemataceae > Treponema_D. The sequence continues at coordinate 63,523 of CAVBXG010000003.1, read as the reverse complement.
GTTTTTGTGAATTACCGCGGCGAGCCGATTTCCAGAAAAGGCGTCTGGAAAAAATTCAAGGAGCTGAATATTCTTGCCGGTGTTGACGCGAAAGTTCACACACTGCGACATTCGTTTGCGACCCATCTTCTTGCCGGCGGCGCGGACTTGCGTTCTGTGCAGGAACTTTTGGGACATTCAGACCTTGCTACTACACAGATTTATACGCATGTTGACGATAAAGAACTTTCGTCATATCATCAGAAGTACTTTCCCGGTCATCATAAAGAATCCACGGAGGAAAAATGAAAAAAAATGTTGTTTTCTTGCGGCTGGTCTGTTCAGCACTGATTTTTTCGGCGGTTTTTTGCGGCTGTAATTATTCAAACAAGGCTTTGCTTCAAAAACGCCTTCAGAATATGGAAAAATATTCTGGAAATCCCGGAAATATTGAGGAAATAAAAAAAGGCATTGAAAAATACGATTCCGAGGCAAAAGAACTTGTTGAAAAAAATGCGAAAATCGGAATCTGGTACAAAATTCTTGGAACTCGTTATCTTGACAAGAAAATGTACGGAAAAGCGCTGGAAAGTTTTCAGAAGGCACTGGAATTCTACCCGGAAAACCCGAATCTTTATTATTATGTCGGAGTTTCTGCCGCATTTGTAAGCCATTCCGCGCTGGATTTTAATGGCCGCGGAGAAACTGAGTCAAAAATGAATTATCTTAGGCTTTCAGAAAGCGCATTCAAGCAGGCTATAAAAATTGACGAACGTTACTCAAAGGCTCTTTATTCGCTTGGAGTTCTTTATGTCTACGATCTGGATGACGGCGAGCAGGCTGTAAAATATCTTGAACGTTATGTTGACATTGAAAAACGCGACACTGATGGAATGATGGTTCTTGCCAGCGCGTATTATATGACTTCAGAATTTGAAAAAGCCGCTGAAATGTACGATAAAATCATTTCAATCACAAAATCTGCTGAACGGAAGGCAGACGCTGAATCTAAAAAAAAGGTGGTGCTTGACGCAATTTATGGAGCTTAATCAGAAAAATCAGCTTTTAATGATTTCTCTGGCAAGAATTACCTTTCTTTCTTTGGCAGAAAAACTAAATTTATTGAAAAAACTTGACAGTTTTAATGACCTTGCATTACTGTCTTTAACAGACTTATCTGGAATTTGCGGAAGGTCTTTGAAAAAAGCAATTTGGGATGGCGCGGAAAATCTTCGGGCGGCAAAAAAAGAGGAGGCGATTCTTCGCGCGAAAAATATTCGGACGGTGCTTTACACTTCTTCTGAATATCCTGCGCTTCTTAGGGAAACTGTGAATGCTCCGTTTGCCTTGTTCTGCATTGGAGATATTTCGTGTCTTTCTGGAAAAACTGTTTCTGTTGTGGGAACAAGACGGATTGCGCCGGAAGCTAAAAAAGCTGCCATTCAATTTGCAAAAGATGCCGCAAAAGACGGTGTTACTGTTGTAAGTGGGCTTGCCTGCGGAGTTGATTCTGCCGCTCATACTGGTGCGGTTGAGGCGAATCTTGAGGCGGAAAATCCTTCTTTGCTCGGAAAAACTTGTGCGGTTCTTCCTTGTGGCATTGACACGATTGTGCCTTATGCAAACAGAAAACTTGCCGAAAATATTTTAAGGTCGGGTGGAGTTATTGTCAGCGAGTATGTTCCTGGAGTTCCTGCGGAACGATGGCGTTTTGTGCAGCGGAACAGGATAATTGCGGCTTTGTCGCCGGCAACTGTGGTTGTTCAGGCTCCGAGCGGAAGCGGTTCATTGATAACTGCTGATTTTGCGCTTGAATGTGGACGCGATGTTATGTTCCATAAAGCGGCTTTTTCAGAAAATGCTGAGGTTGTCAGGAACTACACAGAGTCGGAACTGCAAGCCCGTTTTGCTTTGGGAAAAGCGAGCAGAACAAAACTTGAAAATACACCTGAGAAATATCTTGAGGCAGGAGCACCTGTGATAGAAAATTATCAGGATTTCTGCAAGTGCATGGCAGAAATGCCGGGTATGCGCAGATATGCAGACGGAAAAAATATGCAGCTTGAACTGATTTAGTTCCGTTGCAAAATACATCATTGTGAGGATTTTATGGCTGAAAAAAAATCTACATCAAAGAAATCTAAAGCAAAAAAAACGCAGACTCTTGTTATTGTGGAGTCTCCGGCTAAGGCTCATACTATTGAAAAATATCTTGGACCTGGCTATACGGTTAAGGCATCTATGGGGCATCTTATTGATTTGCCAAAATCGCGGCTTGCAATTGATGTGGAACATGGTTTTCAGCCGGAATATATTACTGTCCGGGGACGCGCAAAGCTTTTAAAGGAACTTCAGAAAGATGCGAAAAAATCAGATGCAGTTCTGCTTGCTTCCGATAACGACCGCGAGGGAGAGGCGATTGCCTGGCATTTGAACAACGCATTGAAAGACAAGACAGAAGCGAAAATCAACAGAATTGTCTTTAACGAGATTACTCCAGTCGCCATAAAAGATGCGGTCCAGAATCCTGGTGAAATTGTTGAGTCAAAAGTCAATGCCCAGAAAGCGCGCCGTGTCCTTGACCGTCTTGTCGGTTACAATCTTAGTCCTATCTTGTGGGCAAAGGTGAAGAACGGGCTTTCCGCAGGACGAGTTCAGTCTGTTGCGCTAAGACTTATCTGCGAGCGCGAAAATGAAGTTGAGGATTTTATTCCTGAAGAATACTGGACTTTGGATGCTGATTTTGTAAAAGGAAAAACAAAATTTACGGCTCGCCTTGTGAAATATAAAGGTGAAAATCCTGAGCTGAAAAATGAAAAAGCTGTAAATGAAATTATCGCGGAAATTCAGAATTCTGAATGTAAGGTTGCGAACATAAAGCAGTCCGAGAAAACTGTGCGCCCAAAAGCTCCTTTCACTACTTCAAAAATGCAGCAGGAAGCGGCGAACCGGCTAGGTTTTACTTCTAAAAAGACAATGCAGATTGCGCAGCAGCTCTACGAAGGAATAAATATCGGGCAGAACCGTGTCGGTCTTATAACTTATATGCGAACAGACTCTGTGCGTATTTCCCAGACAGCTCTTGATGATGTGCGCGGCTGGCTTGCAAAGAATTTTGCGGATGAACTTCCTGAGAAGCCGATCCATTATGCGGTTGGAAAAAGTGCCCAGGATGCACATGAAGGTATCCGCCCGACTTATGTTGAATACACGCCGGATTCCGTAAAGGAATATCTTACGCGCGATCAGCTTAGGCTTTACACTATAATCTGGGAACGTTTTGTTTCCAGCCAGATGAAGAATGCGAAGACAACCACAACTTCTGCGGAAATCACCGCCGGAGATGCCTTGTTCCGCGTGAGCGCGTCAAAAATCACAGAAAAAGGTTTTTACAAGGTGATAAAACTTCTTTCCTCAAAAGAAGAAAAGACAGGAACTCTTCCGTCTTTAAAAGTTGATGAAATCCTGAAATCCGATAAATTTTATCCGGAGCAGCATTTTACTCAAGGTCCTGCGCGCTATACGGACGCTTCCATTGTCCGCACTCTTGAGGAAAAGGGAATAGGTCGCCCTTCAACGTACGCGCCGATAATTTCAGTTCTTCTTGACCGCTATTACGTTACAAGAAGCAACAAGCAGCTTGTTCCGACTCAGCTTGGCCGCATTATATGCAGAATTCTTGTGGAATCGTTCCCGGATGTAATCAACGAGCATTTTACGGCGGAAGTTGAGACAAATCTTGATAAAGTTGAGGAAGATAAACTTGTCTGGAACAATATGATTTCAGATTTTTTCGGTCCTTTTAAAAACCGTGTTGATGAAGTGATGAAGTCGGTTCAGAGCATAAAAGGAAGTCTTGATGAGCCGACTGACAAAATCTGCGAGAAGTGCGGAAAACCGATGGTAAAAAAACTCGGCCGTTTCGGTTATTTTCTTGCCTGCTCAGGATTCCCGGAATGTCACAACACAAAATCAATTCCGCTTGCAAAATGTCCGATGCCGGGCTGCAATGGCGAAATTGTCGCAAGAAAAACAAAAGGCCGCGGAAAGGAATTCTATGGCTGCACAAATTATCCGTCTTGCAGTTTTATCAGCCACTTCAAGCCGATTGACCAGTATTGCCCGAAATGCGGATGGTTTCTTGTTGAAAAATTTGACAAGAAAAACGGCACATATAAGTCCTGCATAAATCCTGACTGCGATTATCTGCATTCAGCCGGTGAAGAAGATGAATAAGACTCTTTCATTAAAGGAAGCGGGCGAGGAATTTTTTATCTATCTTTCTTCTGTCCGCGAACTTTCTGAAAATTCGATTATCGCGTATAAAAATGATTTTTCTCACCTTGAAAAAGTTCTTGGCGCAGATTGCCCGGTTAACGATATTACAACAGAGGATCTGCGCCTTTGCGTTGCAAAACTTTCCCAGCAGAAGATGGCGGCTGCCAGCATAAACAGATTTATCGCCGCTGTGCGAACTTTTTTTGCCTATTGCAGAAAATTTGAGTATATTAGAATAAATCCGTCTGTAAATCTGGCTTCTGTTAAGCTTCCGAAATATATGCCGCGGTTTCTTACAAGCCCGGAAATTGACGAGCTTTGTGAGCAGCCGGAAAAAAAGGAGTTGCTCTGGTCAACAAGGGACAGGGCTCTTTTTGAGATGATGTATTCTTCCGGTTGCCGTGTAAGCGAAATTGTGGGATTGAAATTTTCTGATATGGCAGATGATTTCAGTTCCGCGATTGTGACTGGTAAAGGCCGGAAGGACAGAAGAGTTTATTTTGAGCGTGATGCGCAGATTGCACTTGAAAAGTACATTAAAGACCGGGAAAATCTTTTGCGTAATCTTAATAAAAAAGATGAAGTGAAAGAGATTTTTGTGAACCAGAAAGGAAATCCGCTTACGGCTCATGGCGTCCGCTGGATTCTTTCGCGGTATACAGGGCTTGAGGGAACAAACCATCATGTTTCGCCCCATGCGCTCCGGCATACTTTCGCAACGGCAATGCTTATGCATGGCGCGGATGTCAGAATTGTTCAGGAACTTTTAGGACATTCAAGTGTTTCAACAACACAGCGGTATACGCATATTACAACGGAAAAATTGATAGATGTTTATAACAAAGCACATCCACATTCTTGAATTTGGAGATTTATATGAAAAATAAAATCAGAAGTACAACAGTTATTGCTGTAAAACGAAACGGTCATGTAGCAATGGCCGGTGACGGTCAGGTTACCGCCGGAAACACTGTTATGAAAGGCAATGCGCACAAAGTCCGCCGCATTTATGACGGAAAAATTCTTACAGGATTCGCAGGAAGCGTTGCGGACGCATTCACTTTGTTCGACCTTTTTGAGACAAAAATAAAGGAATTTAACGGTGATTTGACACGGGCTGCTGTTGAGCTTGCAAAAATGTGGAGAACTGAAAAATCTCTCCAGAAACTAGAGGCGCTTCTTCTTGTTGCTGATAAAAATAAAATTCTTCTTATTAGTGGCGATGGAAATGTTATTGAGCCGGAAAACGACGTTCTTGCAATCGGCTCAGGCGGAAACTACGCTTATTCTGCCGCGCTGGCTTATCTTGAAAGCTCAAGTTATTCTGCCCGCGAAATTGCTGAAAAATCTTTAAAAATCGCAGGCGATATTTGCATTTACACAAACAACAATATCACTGTAGAGGAGCTTTAATCTTATGGAAAAAAATCTTGACCTGACACCAAAACAGATTGTAGAAAAACTTGATCAATATATAATCGGACAGGAAAAGGCAAAGCGCGCTGTTGCAGTTGCTCTTAGAAACAGAACACGGCGACTTAAGCTGGATGAGTCAATCCGCGACGAGGTTGCTCCAAAAAATATTCTGATGATTGGACCGACCGGCTGCGGAAAAACAGAGATTGCGCGTCGTCTTGCAAAATTGTGCAATGCGCCTTTCCTAAAGGTTGAGGCTACAAAATACACGGAAGTCGGCTATGTTGGACGCGATGTCGAGTCAATGGTGCGCGACCTTATGGCAGTCGGCGTGAACGATGTCAAGGCTGAAATGGAAGAGGAACTGAAGGAAAAATCTGTTTCAGTTGTTGAGGAAAAATTGCTCGATCTTCTTTTGCCGGGAACAGGAAAAAATCAGCCTAAAACTGAGAATTCAACAGAAGTTGCCGCTGAAGACGCAAATTCAACGCGCGAAAAATTCCGCCAGATGCTCCGCGAAGGAAAACTTGAGGACCGCGAGGTTGAGGTTACTGTAAGCCGCCAGAGCGGAATGTCAGGAATGGAAATTATTGCGGGCGGCTCGCTGGATGACCTTCAGAGCAGCATGCAGAATCTTGCCGGAATGCTTCAGGGCGGACGCCGGAAACGACGCACTGTTTCTGTAAAGGAAGCCCGAAAAATTCTTACGCAGGAAACTCTCGACAGCATGGTTGACAACGACAAGGTTATCGACAGGGCAAAGGAACGCGTTGAGAACAGCGGAATCATTTTTATTGATGAGATTGACAAGATTGCAGTCCACGGCGAAAGCCACGGTCAGGATGTCAGCCGCGAAGGTGTTCAGCGCGATATTCTTCCGATTGTTGAGGGAAGCAATGTAAGCACAAAATTCGGCGTAATCAATACAACACATATTCTTTTTATCGCGGCAGGCGCGTTCAGTGTTGCTTCTCCAAGCGACTTGATTCCAGAGCTCCAGGGACGTTTTCCGCTCCGCGTAGAGCTTGAAAGTCTTACAAAGAATGATTTCAAGAAAATCCTAAAAGAGCCGAAAAACAGCCTGATTATGCAGTACAAGTCTCTGCTTGCAACAGAAAACGTAAATCTTGAGATTACAGAGGATGCGATTGACTGCATGAGCGTTATCGCGGAAGATGTAAATAACAAGGCTGAAAATATTGGGGCGCGCCGCCTTCATACGGTTATGGAGAAAGTCCTTGATGAAATCAACTTTTCGGCAGATGAACATTCCGGCGAAACATTCAAGATTGATGCGGATTATGTGAGCAGCAAGCTTAAGGACATTGCCCAAAGCCAGGATTTGTCCCGATATATTCTGTAGGTTTCAGGCAGATTTTGCTAAACATATTTTTTGTCTTTCCGAAAATCTAGTAAGAAGGACAAGAATATGAATACATTTACAAGATCTGTCGATATGCTTCAACGTTCAATGGATGTGCTTTCCCTGCGCTATCAGGTTACGGCGAACAATCTTGCGAACAGCGAAGTTCCAAATTTCAAACGTTCCACAGTAAATTTTGAAAGCGAGCTGAAACGCGCCTTTGCATCAGAAGAAAAGGCGAAAAACGGTTTTCAGCTTACTCGCACAGATTCCCGTCATATTCCTTTGAATGAACCATACGACTACAGAGATGTAGAGCCTCGTCGCGTCCTTGATTATACAACAACTGCAAAAGCAAACGGAAACAATGTTGATGCCGAGACAGAGGCGAACAATATCCTTCAGATTCAGATGCAGTACAGACTTCTTAGCCAGCTTACAGGCTTTGAATTTTCTCAGATTAATTCTGTAATGAAAAAATAATTGCGTGATTTTTATAGGAGCTTGATATGGGTCTTTTTACTTCAATAAATATTGCTGCAACAGGAATGTCTGCAGAACGCCTTAGAACAGATGTTATTTCAAACAATATAGCAAACGCTTCAACAACAAGAACCCAGGAAGGCGGAGCTTTTAAACGTTCCCGCGTGGTTTTTGAGCCGGTAAGCGCAAGCCATCCGCAGTTCCGCTCTCCGTTCACTCCATCAGATTTGGATAACGGTCCTGGAAAAGGCGTAAAAGTCCTTGAGATTGTAAAAGACACTTCAGAAGGTCGTCTTGTTTACGACCCGGAGCATCCGGATGCCATAAAATCAGGTCCGAACGCAGGCTATGTTGAATACCCGAACGTTAATATCGTGAATGAAATGGTCGATCTTATTTCCGCAAGCCGCGCATACGAGGCGAATTCCACAGTTGTAGAAGGCTCGAAAAGTATGTTCTCCGCCGCGCTGGAAATAGGTTCCCGCTAGCTGTTTTAGCTAATGTTTTACAAAGTTTACAGTTAGTTAATTGACAGTATTCCCAAGGCGATGTAAAATTTTAGCTGGGTGAGGAAAAATGAAAATACCAGAATTCAATTCATTGCAGCTGACTAGAACAGAAACTGCGCACACAGGAAAGACAACTTTAGGATTAACTCAGGAAAATTCCGCAAAGAACAGCATCTCAAAGGCATCGGCTTCGTTCGGCGATTATTTGCTTCAGGCTTTTCAGAGCATGAACAACCAGCAGATTGAGGTGAGCGAGCTTCAGCAGAAAGTTGTGACAGACCCGGAGTCAGTTGACCTTCACGATGTTACAATCGCAATGGCAAAAGCGCGTATGTCCCTGAACCTTGCAAATTCGGTTATTGACAGAATTGTAAGCGGATGGTCAGAAATTACAACGACACGCTAAAATCTTGCTTTTCAGAATTTGTATTATATGTTAAAATAACTCACTAAAATAATTGTTTTTGCTCGTTCACGGGAGGGGACTGATGAACGAATGGTTTAAGAATGTGATTGAAAAAATCCGGAATTTCTGGAAGTCAAGTTCAGTCATTGTAAAAGTTGTTGTTGTCGGTATTGCGCTTGCAGTGATTGGCGCTATTATTTTTGCCGTCAACGTAAGCGGTTCTGACTCTACTGTAAGGCTTTTTCCGCAGGCTGTAACCGATGAATCTGTAAGAAACCAGATTCTTGACCGTGTTGCGCAGGAAAATGTCCAGGTTTACGTAAATGATGAAGGCGTTATTTCTGTAAATGATGAGAAAACTGCGCGCCGTCTTAGAACTCTTTTGACAGTAGAAGGTCTTGCTCCTTCAAATTATGATCCGTTTGCAGATTTTTATAACCGTTCGTGGTCCACAACTGATGCGGAGCAGAATGTAAGGCATAAAAATGCGCTTTCTGCAGCGTTGAAGCAGCATCTTGAGTCTCTTTCTGACATTGACGTTGCATTTGTTACTTTGGTTTTGCCGGACAAGGCTCTTTTTGCTTCTGAGCAGAATCCTGTTTCCGCAAGTATTGCTCTCAGGCTTTCAAGAACAAGCGACCTTCTTACAAACAGAAGAAAAGTAAAGGGAATCCAGGACTATATTCTAAAGGCTGTGGAAGGACTTTCCGCGGAAAACCTTACAATTATTGATCAAGATGGAAATATTTTAAACGATTTTGAGGGAATGGCGGAAAGCGACCGCGTTTCAATAATTGAAAAGCAGCAGAAACTTATCCGCAAAATGGAAGCGCAGCTGGAGGCGAAGGTTCTGACAGCCCTTCAGCATAATTATACTTCGGACAGAATCACAGATGTTATCGTTCATTACGAAATGGATATGTCTGAAAAAAACAGCGACTCCACAATTTATTCGCCTATTCAGATTAAGCCTGACAACCCGGACACGCCTTACGATGATTCTGAATACCGCGACACTTTGCCGATAAGCCAGCAGACTGTTACAAAAGAATGGCAGGGAACTGGTTATAATCCGGAAGGTCCTGCTGGTGTTGAAGGCCAGACGCCGCCGGTTTATTCTGATGTCTCAAATGTGATTGGAAAATCAACCGAGACGGGCGTTACCCAGAACAATGTGATAAATACAACTCATACGACGGAAAAAGTTGCCCCTCAGCTTGGTCGTATCACAATCTCTGCGAATATTGATGGCGTATGGCGGCTTAAGAAAGACCCGAAAACGCATGAGTATCTTATAAATGATGAGGATGGAAGTCTTGTGCGGGAATACACGCCGATTTCATCCGATGACCTTGATAAAATCCAGAAATACGTTGAGGCGGCTGTTGGCTACAGCAAAAACCGCAACGATATGGTTACAATCACAAATATTCCGATTGACCACACCCAGGAATTCCGGGAATTTGACGAGGCTTATTTCAAGAAACTTCAGACAAGGCGGACAGTTCTGCTTGTGCTTGCCGCAGTTGCAGTTGTTCTTATTGGATTTATTCTTTTCCGTATTATCAGCAAGGAAATCGAACGCCGCCGCCGCGCGCGCGAGGAAGAACTTTTGCGTCAGCAGCAGCTTGCCCGCGAACAGGCTTTGTGGGAAGCAAAAGACGAGGCACAGACCGTTACAATGTCTGTTGAGGAAAGCCGCCGCGCTGAACTTCAGGAAAATGCAATCAATATGGCAAAAGAACACCCAGAAGATGTTGCTATGCTTATCAGAACATGGCTTATGGAGGAGTAGAAAATGGCTGACGATGTACCAAAGGCGAATCCAAAACCGATTCCTAAGGCAGGCAGCTTGAAACCTGCCGGTTCTTCAAAGAAAGATAAAAAAGATTACAAAAGCCTTACCGGCCGCCAAAAAGCCGCGATTTTCCTTGTTTCTTTGGGTTCAGATGTTTCTGCTGAGGTAATGAAGCATCTGCGCGAGGATGAAGTTGAAACTCTTACTTTTGAAATTGCCCGGCTTGAAACTGTAGACGCTGAATATAAAGACGCGGTTCTTGAAGAATTTCAGGAAATGATGAATGCGCAGAACTTTATCACGACAGGTGGTATTGACTATGCGCGTGAGCTCCTTGAAAAATCATTGGGTTCGCAGAAAGCGATTGATATTATAAACCGGCTTACTTCAAGTTTGCAGGTGCGTCCGTTCGACTTTATCCGCCGTACAGACCCTGCGCATTTGCTGAACTTTATCCAGCAGGAATATCCGCAGACAATCGCGTTGATTCTTGCGTATCTTGAGCCGGGAAAAGCTGCCATTATTCTGCAGAATCTTCCGGAAGAAATGCAGCCGGAAGTCTCAAAGCGACTTGCCACAATGGACCGGACTTCCCCGGATGTATTGCGCGAGGTTGAACGCGTCCTTGAAAAGAAACTTTCAACTCTTTCTAGCGAAGACTACACAGCTGCCGGTGGTGTTGAATCTATCGTAGAAATCTTGAACCTTGTTGACCGCTCTTCTGAAAAGGCGATTATCGAGTCTTTGGAAGAAGAAGATCCGGATTTGGCGGAAGAAATCAAGAAACGAATGTTCGTTTTCGAGGATATTGTTATGCTCGACGACCGTGCGATTCAGAAGGTTCTCCGCGAGGTCGATACGCAGGAACTTTCAAAGGCGCTCAAGTCTGTTGATACAGAAGTTCAGGACAAGATATTCCGCAATATGTCAAAACGTGCCGCAAGCATGTTAAAGGAAGATATGGAATTTATGGGACCTGTACGATTGAAGGATGTTGAGGAAGCCCAGCAGAAAATTGTTTCCACAATCCGACGTCTTGAAGATTCCGGTGAAATCGTTATTGCCCGCTCCGGCGAGGACGAATTGGTTCAGTAGCAGAATTATAAAAATTGTAGGAATGTAAGATGGCTAAGCAAGTTTTCAGACCGAATGAAATAAAAGTAAAAGACAATGAAAAAAAGTTCACGCTTCCGCTGCTTCACGACTACAGACCGCACGAGGAAAAACCGGAAGTTGTTGAGGAAGTCTATCAAGGACCTAGCGCGGAAGATTTAAGAAAAGAGGCGGAGGCGTTCCGTCAAGGCTGGGAAATTGAAAAGCAGCATCTTCTGGAAGAGGCGAACGCCCAGGCTGATGAGATTGTAAAAAACGCTAAGGATGCGGCTTTTGCGGAGGTAAAACGTCAGACTGATGAAGCCGCGGTTTTAAAGGCTGATGCCCAGAAGGAAGCGGAAGAAATAATTGCAAAGGCAAAAGCTGATGCTGAAAAAATAATTCAGGATGCGCACTCTGAAGAGCAGAAAATAAAATCTGGCGCAAAAGATGAAGGCTTCAAGCAGGGGCATGATGAAGGCTATTCAACCGGCGAGGCGGAAATCAGCAGGCTTGTTGAGCGTCTCCACAAAATGGTAGAGGCAGTTATGCTCCGCCGTGAAGAAATTCTAAAGGAAACCGAGCAGCAGATTGTTGAGCTTGTGATTCTTATGACCCGAAAAGTTGTGAAAATCATCTCTGAAACCCAGAAGACAACGATTATGAGCAATGTTCTTGCCGCACTTAAAAAAGTAAAAACCCGCGGAGTTGTTACTCTTCATGTGAACCTTGAGGATTTGCGGCTTGCAACAGCGAATGTTGATGAATTTATAAAGCGCGTTGAAAATATCCAGGGAATCACTGTTGTTGAGGATTCTACAGTTGAAAAAGGCGGATGTATTGTTGAGACAGATTTTGGCGCGATTGATGCGCGGATTTCAAGCCAGCTTAACGAGCTTGAAGACAAAATTATGGAAATCTCCCCTGTAAAATCAATCAAAAAGAATACAGGCATTCCTTCCGCGGAGTGATTATGGAATTCAACTTTTCAAAATATATAGAAACAGTCTCTTCTTTTGACCCGATTGCGTACATAGGTTATGTTTCTGCGGTAAGCGGAAAGCAGATTGTCAGCAACGGACCTGTAGCGCAAATCGGTGAAATCTGCACAATAAAATTCAAGAATGGAAAAGAAATTTTTGCCGAAGTTGTAGGACTTAACAAAAAAGAGGTTTTTTTGACTCCTTATGGCGACACAGAAGGAATTGAGATTGGAGCTGAAGTTGTAGGCTCTGGAAAAACGCTTCAGGTGCCGGTTGGAATGTCTCTTCTTGGCAGAACGATTGATGCGACTGGAAAACCTTGCGACGGGCTGGGGGAACTTGTTCCAGAAACGTATTATCCTGCTCTGAATGTTCCGACCGATCCGATGAAGAAAAAGCCGATAAACAGGCGGATTACAACTGGCGTTCGTTCAATTGATGCGATGCTTACCTGCGGAAAAGGGCAGCGAATCGGAATTTTTGCCGGTTCTGGCGTAGGAAAATCAACTTTGCTTGGAATGATTGCTCGGAATACTGATGCGGAGATAAATGTTGTAGGTCTTATTGGCGAACGAAACCGAGAGGTCCTTGATTTTATAAACAATGACCTTGGAAAAGAGGGAATGAAACGTTCTGTTGTTGTTGTTGCAACCGGCGATCAGCCTGCGATTTGCCGTCTTAGGGCGGCTTATGTCTGTACCGCGATTGCTGAATATTTCCGCGATCAGGGAAAAGATGTCTTTATGATGGTTGATAACGTTACCCGCTTTGCAAAAGCCCAGCTTGAGATTGGAATTGCAAACGGAGAGCCTCCGACAGCAAGCGGATACCCGGCAAGTGTCTACAGTATGATTCCGGCTTTGATGGAACGGACTGGAACAAGCGAAAAAGGAACTATAACGGCGTTTTATGCCGTTCTTGTTGATGGCGATGATATGGATGACCCGATTGCTGACTGCGTTCGTGGTGTTCTGGACGGACATATAGTTCTTAGCAGAAAACTTGCGTCGGCGTATCATTATCCTGCAGTGGATGTTTTGCCTTCCATAAGCCGATTGCAGCGCCGCGTTACAGGTCCTGCCACAAAAAAAGCGTATGCAAGAATCCGAGGACTTATGGCTTTGTACCAGAACAATGCGCTGATGATAAATTCTGGAATGTACACAAAGGGCGATTCTCCTGCGATTGATGAGGCGATTGACAAATACGATGAGATTGAGGAATTCCTGAAGCAGGATGAATACGAAAAATGCACGATGGAAGACACTTTGAATAAACTCAGCGTTGTTTCCGGCATTGAAATTCCAAAAGAAGAGTACGTTGAAGCCCCGAATCTTGAAAAAGAAACTTCCTGAAATCTGTAGAAAATGACGAAATTTAAGTTTGAGCTTCAGGATATTCTTGAAGCCAAGAAATTTGAGCAGACTCAGGCTGAAAATGAACTTGGAAAAGCCCTTGCGGCTGAAAAAGAGATTCAGGACAAGCTTGATTTGCTTGCGGAACAAAAAAACTCAATGCAGCAGTCTGTAAAAAACACAAAAGATTTTAATCAGATTGTTGCGGCGAACAATTTTTCGGTTTTTGTGCGTAACCAGAGCGAATTTCTTTTTAAGGAAATGGCAAAGGCAAAAATTGTTTCCGGGCAGAAACGCGAAATCCTGAAAAAAATAATGCAGAGCGTTGATTCGCTTGAGCGGCTCCGGGATTTTCAAAAAGAAGATTTCAAAGCCGCCCAAAAACGAAAACAGGCAAAAGTTATCGGTGGAATTGTCTCCGCAAAATATGCCCGTGAACATTCAAAAGACAACGATGATTAGTAATGGAACGCCGAGCCGCCTATAAATTCCCGGATTATTGAGCGGACAGGAACTTGAGTCGGCGCGATTGTTGCAAAATTATCCAGGAAAGAAAGCAGCATGCACGCTTCAGAATATTCCGGCTCGTTTGGAGTTACGCAGCGCAAAAGCGGTTCTGCATAAACCTTAAGCACGCTAAGCTCGTAGTCCAGTGCTGTGTTCAGAACTGCATCCGCATTGTTCTGGAACGGAAAAATGTGAAGCTGCTCGCCATTTTGAACGCTTGGCCACATCGCGATTGTACCGGCTGCGGATTTGCCGCGGAACTGGTAGTCGCGGACAATGCGGCGGATAAGGCGGTTGTTGCTTGTAGGAATGCGGTTGTGGTCGTCAAGGTTCAGTTGTGTCAATGCCGAAAGATAAATCTTGAACTTATATTCAGCAGGAATTTTTGGCGTAAGTTTTGGATTCAGTCCGTGGATTCCTTCCATAATCAGAATCTCGTTTTCTGCAAGCTTCATCTTGTTTTTTTCATCAAAAGTCTGTGTTCCGCTGTGAAAATCGTATGTGGGAACTATAACTTCTTTTCCCGCAAAAAGGTCAACAAGATTCTGGTTCAAAAGCTCAATGTCAAGTGCCTCCAGACATTCAAAGTCAAAATTTCCATTTTCATCTTTTGGTGTGCGCGAATGGTCAACATAATAGCTGTCAAGGCTGATTACTTTTGGCGTGTAGCCCATTGCAAGAAGTTCAAGCGAGAGTTTTTTTGAGGTGGTTGTTTTCCCGGAGGAAGAAGGACCGGCAATAAGAACGACGCGCACCGTTTTTTTCTGCACAATCTGGTCTGCGATTTCCGCAATGTTTTTTTCCTGGAATGTTTCGGTTATATCGATAAAATCGTTGATTTTCCGCTTTGTGATAAGCTCGTTCAAATCTGCGGCGGAAGTGATTCCAAGTCTTTGTCCCCATTTTTTGTATTTGCTGTAGATTTCAAAAAGTTTAGGCTCGTTAACAAATTCTGTGAGTTTGCTGTGGTCAGAAGAGTTCGGGAACCTTAGTAGGAAGCCTTCGCCATAAGGTTTTAGCGCGAAAGTCTTTAAAACGCCGGTTGAAAGCACAAGCGGTCCAAAATAAAGGTCGCTGAAATCTTCTATTGAATTGATTTTTACTCGTGGCGGAGCGATGAAATTCAGCTGTTTGCGCGTTTTTTCAAGACCGAGCTTTTCAAAAAGGGAAACCGCCTCGTTGTAGGAGATTGTTTCTGTTTCAATCGGAATGTCCTGCTGAACCATTTTCTGCATTTCTTTTTCGATAAGAGAGATGTTTTCATCGCAGATTTTGTTTCCGTTTCCAAAAGTGTAGTAGTAGCCGTAACCAAGGCTGTGCCCGACAAGAAGCTTGGATTCCGGGTAGAGTTTGTGCGCCGCGGCTGCAAGCAGAAGGCAAAGCGAGCGGCGGTAAATGTTTGCGCCATCCTTTGTGTTTATGAAAACCGGCTCGATTTTTGCCGAATATTTTATCATTTTTTCCAGCGAGTAGATTTTGTTGTTCATGCGGAGCGCAAGAACCTGTCCGTTGTTCTGGAAATTTTTTGCAAGCTCAGAAGCCGAAGTTCCTTTTTCAACTTCAATGGTTTTTCCGTCCGGATATGTGATTTTTAGTTTTTCGTCTTTCATAAAGCACCGCCTTTAGTTGTGATACAATCAATTTTACAGCAGATTTTTTTTAAGTCAAAAAAAATAGTTTTATCTGGAGAGTAAAAAAAATCATGTTTCTTTAAACATTTTTCCACAGATACTTGACAAAACGACGGGGGGGGGTAGGATTCAGTCATCAGAGAGTTAAGCATTTGGCTTAATACAAGTTTTTTTTGCTTTTAAAGCATAAATCTTATCATTTGCAAGAACTCTCTGAATATTTACGGAGGTTTTTGTGAAAAAAACAATCTTTAAACTTTTGGGAACTGGCTTGATTGCCGTTTCAGTATTTGGTTTTGAGTCTTGTGGAGATTCTACTGAATATGATGCGAAAACAGACACCATTTATTCTCTGGATGCTCCTAGGGTAACGGCAAAGGCTTATCCAGGCGTAAACTATATTTCATGGGAGCCTGTAACAAGTGCCCAGGGCTATAAAATCTACAGAGTTCAGGATGGTGGCTATTCTGTGTTAAGAAATGTCGCTTCTGATGTTACGTGTTATGCGGATATTGCTTCTTCTGACCATATTCTTGCAGATGGAAAGGAATATAAATACATTGTAGAAGCTGTAAGCGATACTGATCCTGCAAGCCGTGAAGTGTATGTAAAAAATTCAAAAGGTACTGCTTCTGTAAAGGCTGTTGTTCCTACTGCCGGTTCACCTGCAATTTCTGCAGAGCCAGTTTCCGATTCCGCTAAAGACTATATCAAAAAATACTACGAAAAACTTGTTACAAAAGCTTCAGAAAATGTAAAACTTTCAGTAAATCAAGAATACTACTATGCAGAATATCCGGCGACGGCAGGTTTTAAGTACGGAATTGCTTGTGTTCCAAAAGGAAAATATGAGGCTTTGGGTGATTCAGTTGCCGCTAATGTATATACTGAAAACTATAAAGAAGACTACAAGGCCGAATTTTCTACACCAGTTGTAAGTTCTTCTGAAGTTGAAATTCTTCTTACAGTAACTTCTGTTTCAGACCTTTATAAGCCTGTTGTTGTGAAACTTGGCTCTTTAACAGCAAAAGACATTGGGGAATCAATGCCAGTTACAAATGTTGATGCAAGATACATTGCTTCAAAATCTGTTGTTGTAAGTTGGGCTCCTGCGAAACTTATGGCTACAGGAAAAAATTCTCCAGTTGAAAACTTTAAGGTTTACAGAAGTTCAGATGCAGATTCTACTTGGACAGCACTTGATGCGGAAGTAAAAGAAGGACAGAAAGCAGACGATGTTACTGGCGGAGCAACAGTTGTTTCCGAAGGTTACTACATTACAGACACTGTAGAAGATGATTCTATTGGATATACATATTATGTAGTTCATACAGATGGAACATATTTTGGAAGTTATGATGTATATAATAACTCTAAAAGGCTGGCAGCTGTTACAGTTCAAGAAACTGACAGTCCGACACTTTATGTAAGTACATTTGTTGGAAGTACAGATGGTGTTGAAAACACAATAAAGATTACTTCTGAAAAAGCAAACGAAAATCAGACGCTTACACTTTCTTATGTAAAACTTGCAGAAAATGCAGATGGTGATGCAGTGGAATATATTCCTTCTGAGTTTACTGTTCTTGAGCTTGCAAACAATGACGGATATGCGGATTCTTACATCAATTACATTGAAAAAGCCAAGGCTGGAACATATCTTGTAAAACTTACAGCATCTGAAAAAGATAAAAAAGATGCTTCTGTATATGAAGTTATAATTGTAAGTCCGGCAGAAGCACTTGGTTATACGCTTGATGTTACTTCAGACGGAACAAAAGTTACTGTAACAGAATATATAGCAAAAGATTCAAAAGTTGATTCGGTTTCAAACTACAGATACACTCTTTACAAAGTTGTAACAACAACAAGCAAAGACTATTTTGATTCTGTTAGTGTTACTACAGCAAACCTTGGAAATGTGGAACTTGCATATCCAGCAGGAGAAACAGAATTCTGCAAAAAAGATATTGAAGATAAACGTTCTACAGAATCTAATGTTTCAACTCTTTACTATGTTGTAAAGGCTCTTGTTTCTGATTCTTCTGTATTTGCAAAAGTAAGCGAATAATAAATAAAACAGTCTGTTTATTGTATTGACAAACTGTCCGCAGGCGGAACTATTTTGAGCCGGCTGCGTTTTTTTTTATTTTAGAATACTTTTCCGGGGTTTTTAAGGGGTGTCCCCTTAGGAGAGTGGGTAGACGAAAACCGCAGGTTTGAGGCGCAGGGCGAGGCTTCGCCCTTTTAAATTCTATTATTTACTAAAGGCTGAATTCTCTATAAAATTAAGGGATATTTACACGAAAAGAGAAATGTATGCTCGAAGAACTTAAGATGCCGATTGCGCAGTTGAAGGAAGATATTGATGGTGTTTGGAGCCGTCTTGATCCGGATGCGATTCAGAAAAAAATTGATGAGAAGAATAAACTTACGGAAGCTAATGGTTTTTGGGACGACCACGAGAAGGCTGAGAAAGTGATGGCGGAAATCAGAAAGCTAAAAAATCGTGTTGAACCGTGGAAGCAGCTTTTGGGCGATTACGAGGATATTCAGGCGATGTATGAGCTTGCTGAGGAAAGCGGTGAGGCTAGCGATGAGGAAGAAGTCCGCTTAATGCTTGAGAAAGCCCAGAAAAAATTTGAGGAACTGAATATTTTGAATCTTCTTTCCGGCGAGGTTGACGATTCTGCGGCGTTTATTACGATTCATGCCGGGGCTGGCGGAACTGAGGCTGAGGACTGGGCCAGAATGCTTTGCCGTATGTACACGCGCTGGGCTGAACGGCACGGTTTTAAGATTGAAGTTGTTGATATGCTTGAGGCGGAAGGCGGAATAAAATCTGTAACTTTGCAGATTGACGGTGATTATGTTTATGGTCATCTGAAGGGCGAGGCTGGAATCCACCGGCTTGTGCGTATTTCTCCTTTTGACGCGAATGCGCGCCGGCACACGTCTTTTGCGAGCGTTTATGTTTTTCCGGTTCTGGATGATTCCATTGAGGTTGAAATCCGTCCGGAAGATTTGCGGGTTGACACTTACCGCGCGGGCGGAAAGGGCGGTCAGCATGTGAACAAGACGGATTCCGCGGTGCGTTTTACGCATATTCCTACGGGAATTGTTGTTGCATGCCAGAGCGAGCGCAGCCAGATTTTTAACCGTCAGGCTTGTATGAGCATGCTCCGGGCACGGCTTTACGAATATTACCGCGAGCAGAAAGAAAAGGAAAACGCGAAATTCGGCGCGGAAAAAAAGGATATTTCCTGGGGAAACCAGATTCGTTCCTACGTTTTCCAGCCGTACACAATGGTAAAAGACCACCGCACAAAATGCGAGACTGGAAATATTCAGGCTGTAATGGACGGCGATATTGATCAATTTATGGACGCTTATCTTCTTGCGCAGTGGAAGGGGCTTCCGATGGACTCAGGGGCGACCGACGACGACGTTTAATCTTTTCTGCAAAAAATTGATTTTCTCTTTGTTTGCCTTGTCCGTTTTTATTTTTTCGGTTTTTCCTGCGCTGGCGGCTGATTCTGAAAAAAAATGGACTTTGGCGGCGGAAAAATTTACTTTGAGCCAAAAGAATGATTCGGCGTCGTTTGATTCAATAAATTCAACTCTTCCGGCTTTGATTCTTGAGCAGCTTGCGGAAAATCTTGAGCGCAGTCCACGCGGGCAGGAAAAACTTGACCGTTCGCTGTACGAGCTTCAGAAGGCGCGGATTGATTTGTTCCTTCAGCTTTCAAAAGAGGTGAAGACGCGGGATTCAATTCTTTTGAACGATTATTCTTCTAAAAAACTGAAAATGAAGCTTAATGAATCGGAAAAGAAAATTGACGCGATTCAAAAGAAAATAGACGAGAATCTTCTGGAAGTAAAAAAAGAAAACGAAAAATACGCTTTCCAGATTGAGGCGGATGAAAGGCGGAAAAAGCGGATTGATGAAGGGCAGATTGTAGACGAACAGAAAGGAAAAAATAAATTTGCCGAGCTTTTTAGGGAAATGGCAAAAAATTCCAGCGATGAGCCGGTTATTGAGAATGTTGTTCTTTACCAGAATGATTTCAGCAAATTTTTTGACGCCGGAGAGGAAAAGCGCGCCCAGGGATATTCGTCCTATGCGTTTGAAAAAGCGTGTGTTGACGCAAAAATAAACGGTCTGCTTACGGGAACTGTGACAGTCTACGGCTCTTATATCTCGTGCGCGGTCTCGTTGTATCAGTATCCGGGCGGGCGGCTTATCGGTAGCGCGATGGATGTCGGCTCGATTGGCAATTTGAGGGTTCTTGCGATTTCGCTTGCGCTGCAGATTACGCCAAGAATTGCGGACAGCATGCCTGTTGAGCTGAATATTTCTGTTGAACCCGAAACTGCATTGGAAAAACTTGTGGTCACGATTGACGGGGTTGTGTATAGGAATATTTCTCGTCCTATCATTGTGCAGAGTGGCGTTCATACAGTCACATTTTCTTCTGATGGATTTGACACTGTTTCTTCAAGCTATGGATTTTCTGGCAGCAGGAAATTTAAAATCGATGTTGAGATGAAAGAAACTCAGGTTGGCGAGATAAAAATCCGGCTTGCAAAACCTTATTCCGGCGATATTTTTGGAAATGGAATTTTTGGCGGTGCGGTAACTCCTGAAAATCCTTTTGGAACCATAAAAGTCAACAACAGGAATGTTCTTGGGCATTTTTTTGATTCAGATGGAAGTTCAGTGGATTTTTTGATTCCGGCAAAACTTTTAAAGGATGGAGAATTTCTTTCTGTGGACGCAAAACCTTTTGACCGCAGTGATTATATTGAAAAACGTCGCCGCTGGATGTACGCAAGCTACAGCGCGCTCATAGTTTCTTTGATTCCGACTTTTTATGTGTACGGAAATTCCTACGCAAAAAGCCAGGCTTACAACAACAATGTTGATATTTCCTATGATGACGCAAAAAGCTGGCAGACCGCCTCGAATGTGATGATTGGCGTTTCCGCTACGGCTGGTGCATTTTTTGTGTATGAGTTGATTCGGTATCTTGTTGCCGCGGAAAATGTTCTTCCGAAATCTGCAAAAACTTTGAGCAAAAAAGAAAAACAGGCTATCCTGCAGCAGATTGAAAACGAAAAACAGCAAAAAATTGATTCTGAAGAGGAAAACTTGCAAAATTCTTTGGAAAATGCAGATGAAATACAAATTTTTGAACAGGAAAATGGAGCATAAAATGGAAAAAGAATCGTTCAAGGATAAGATAAAAAAACTTTTTAAAGGAAATCAGCTTTCTTCGGATTTTTTTGACGAGCTTGCGGATAATCTTATTGAAGGCGATGTGGGCGCGAAAACAGCATTTGAGCTTTCAACCCGGCTTGAGGAAATCTGCAAAAAGGAACACATTTCTGATGAGCAGGGCGTAAAACTTGAATTGAAGAAAATGCTTCTGGAATTTGTAAAGGAAATTGAGCTGAATCCGGATCCGGAAGGAACAAATATATGGATGATTCTTGGAGTTAATGGCGTTGGAAAAACAACAAGCGTTGCAAAACTTGCGAATTTCTACAAGAAAAACGGAATTGAAAATGTTGTTATGGCTTCCGCGGATACTTTTAGGGCTGCCGCAATTGAGCAGCTGAATCTTCATGGGGAACGGCTTGGAATCCGTGTTGTAAGCCATCAGCATGGTTCAGATCCGGCGGCGGTTGTTTTTGACGCTGCGGAAGCGAGCGCGGCAAAAGGAAATGGACTTGTGCTGGCGGATACTGCGGGACGGCTTCACAACAAGGAAAATCTTGTGAAGGAACTCCAGAAAATCGACAAGATTTGTTCCCAGAAAGCTAGTGCCGGCTGCTACAAAAAAATTCTTGTGATTGACGCGACAACCGGACAGAACGCTTTGCGCCAGGCTGAAGTTTTTAACGATGCGGTAAAACTTGATGCGGTTCTCTTGACAAAATATGATTCAACCGCAAAAGGCGGAGTTGCAGTCGGAATTGGAAAAGAGCTTGGAATTCCTGTTGCTTTTGTCTGCAATGGCGAAAAATATGAAGATATTTCGCGTTTTTCCGCAGCTAAATACATCGACGATTTTTTAGGACTCTAACGCTTTGAAAAAAATTGCCAGGATTTTTGCCGTATTTTTATTTTTTTCAACCGCTTTAGTGAATGCCCAAAACTTAAAAATCAAGGCGTGGACGGATTTCTTGAGCTTTCCGGTCTGGACTTTTGAGCAGGGACCGGTTCCGTTCGGCGAATTTCTTGGTTTTCAGGTTCCGGAAATTTCATTTTCATATCAGGATTACGATTCTTCCGCGGATGACGGAAACTGGATTAAGGAACTTTTTGCAAATGGCAAAGTTTTTTCAGTCCGTGCGCCGGAAGAATATTCTGCGCTTTCAGAAAAGCTTAAAAATTCAGAGGAAAAAGAAATCAGCGAAATTGCTGGCGCGGTATTGAGAAATTCAGCAGAAACAAAACCAGCCGTTGAAAAAAAATATCTGAATGAGGAAAAGGCGCTTTCCCTTTATTCCTATGACGACGAGGAACTTTCTGTTCAAAAGACTGATTCTGGAAGCACAATCGTAAAATCAGATGGAAAAAAAACGGTCAGAAGCTATTATGATGAAGAAATGCGCCTTGTGAAAAAAGAAAACTGGGACATTTCTAGCGGAATTTCTTCTTCAAAAATTGTGGAAACCCAGGAATTTAAATATTCAGACGGTGCGAAACCTTTTGCAAGCACAATTGTTTCTGAAAACGAAAAGCACGAGATTCTTTACGACCAGAAAGGACGTGCTGTAAGCTCAAAAAATTATGCGTTTTTCAAAAAAGACGAAAAAAAAGCCGGAAAATTCGTTCTTGAAAGCAAAACTGAATGGAAATATTCTGAAAGCGGAAAAATTCTTGAAAAATATTTTGAGGAATATTCTTATGACAAAAATAAATCGCGCGTTCTTGGAACTTCTTCAAAAAAAGACGTCTACGAATACAAAATTCAGGATGGCTCGCCGGATTATTTTTTCTATGAGAACGGAAAACTCCGCGTTTCAACAGTTTACAGTTCCGCAGATTCATACATAACCACAATGACTTTTGACGGCGGTTTTGTTGTTGAGTCTTATTACGAGAACGGACGGCGCAAAAAAGACTTGCTTTATCTGAATGGAATTGTCAGGAGCGTTCAAGATTATGAAAAGTAAAAGATTTTCTGCGTCGTTAAAGTGGATTTTTGAAGTTTCCCGGCGTTTTGCTCGCATTGACAGAAAAGGCCGGACTTCCGCGACAAATTTTTTGTCTACCCTTGGAATTTGTTTTGGCGTTATGACGCTGATTACAGTTGTTAGCGTTATGAATGGATTCCAGTTTTTTTCAATAAATCCGATTATGGAAATTTCCTCGGCACATCTTCGTGTTACAGAAATTCCTGACGAAAATTTTACTGATTTTTTTGATTTTTGCGCGGAAAATCCGAAAATTTCCTGCGTTTCTCCGTTTGTTGAGTCGCAGGGACTTGTTGTAGGCGGCAGAAACAAGCAGGCGGCGGCTGTAATCCGGGCAGTTGAACCGAATATCCGCGAGATTGACAAAGGTTTTGCGGAGCAGGTAAAAATTGTGCTTGGAAAATTTAACCTTGAGACTTCTGATGGAATTGTTCTTGGAAAGGCTCTCGCAAATCAGCTTGGAGTTACTGTCGGTTCGGTGGTGAACCTTTTGGCGTTGGCTGGAGGAAAAGATGTCGCGCTGATTTCCCAGAACCGTCAGTTTACTGTTACAGGAATTTTTGACTGCAATTATATCGATATTGAGCAAAGCTACGGTTTTGTAAATCTGGATTCCGCAAAAAAATATTTTGGGCAGGATTCTGTTCCGGTTTACAGCATAAAACTTAAAAATTTTGAAAATGATGTTGCGGTTCTTTCTGAAATAAAGCAGAAATTCCCGGAAGTAAAAATTCAGTCCTGGCGCGAATTTAACAAATCGTTCTTTGGTGCGCTTCGGATTGAAAAAAATATTCTTATGCTTCTTGTGTGCATTATTTTTGTTGTTGTGGGAATAAATATTTACAACGGAATGCGCCGTCTTGTCTTTGAAAAACGTCAGGAAATTTCAATTTTGTCTGCTTTGGGCGGAACTAAAAATGAGATAAAGTCGATTTTTATAATGCGCGGCTTTACAAGCGGTGCTGCCGGTTCTTTCTGCGGACTTGTCCTTGGACTTTTGATTTGCGTGAATATAAAGCCGATTTTTGATTTCGCGGGATTTTTGACGCAGAATTATATGTTCACGGTTTTTGCGCAGATTCCGGCGAAAATGATTTTTCACGAGATATTTTTTATCACGCTTTTTGGAATTGCCTCACCTTTGCTGGCGGCTTGGCAGGCAAGCAAAAATGTTCTTGATATGAAAGTGGCGGAGGTTCTTCACGATGAATAATTTGGTAAAAATCAGCAATCTGGAAAAAACTTATTCAAACGGCAATGAGACGCTAACAATTTTTAAAGATTTGAATCTGGATGTCCAGAAAGGAAGCAAAACTGTAATCATCGGGCAGAGCGGAAGCGGAAAAAGCACTCTTTTGAATATAATCGGAAGCATTGACTCGGCTACTTCTGGAACTGTAATTGCCGGACCGTGGAATGTAACTTCTCTTTCTGAAAAGGAACAGGCTCTGTACCGCTCGGAATTTCTTGGGCTTATTTTTCAGTTCCATTACCTTTTAAAGGATTTTTCCGCGCTGGAAAATGTCTACATGGCGGCTTTTATGGCTGGAATGTCAAAAAAGCAGGCGATTGAAAAGGCGAAAATTCTTCTTTGCGATGTGGGGCTTGAAAAACGGCTGGAGCATCTTCCCGGTGAACTTTCTGGTGGAGAACGGCAGCGTGTTGCGGTTGCCCGCGCGCTTATAAATAATCCTGAGCTGATTCTTGCGGATGAGCCGACAGGAAATCTTGACCCGGAAAATGCGCTTCTTATCGGGGATTTGCTTTTTTCAATGGTTGATAAATACAAAAAAACTCTGGTTCTTGTTACCCACGACCGTGAACTTGCGAAAAAAGGTGATATTTGCTATTCGATAAACTGTGGAAATCTTGAAAAAATTGATTTGGAAAAATCCGGGGCAAAAAAATGACGTTGAAATCTTCATTGCTTTTTGCTTTTAGGCTGATTTTCCCGAAAAGCGCGCGAAAATCTTCCGCACGGCGAAGTGTTCTTGGCGCAATGGTCTGCATTGGAATCAGTCTTGTTCCGCTGGTTGTCGTTCTTTCCGTTTCAGATGGAATGATTGGCGGAATGACGAGGCGCATAATCGGGCTAAGCACAAGTGATCTGGAAAGTTTTATTTCGCGCAGAAGCTCTTTTGCCGAATCCAGGGAAAATTTCACCGCGTACGCAAATCTTTTTTCAAAAGTTTCCGGCGTTACAGGAGTTTTTCCGCAGATAGAAACCGATGCTCTTGCGGCTGGAAAATCCTACCGCACTGGCGCAAGAATCCGCGCAGTTGAGCCAGATATTTTTTTTAGGAACAAAGATTTTTCAGCTCTTTTTGAGATTTTTGACGGCGACTTGAATTCTTTTGTTTCCGACAAAAAATCTGCTGTGATAGGAACAAAGATGGCTGAGCTTTTGAATTTAAAGGCTGGAAGCACATTCCGGCTGATTACAACAAATATAAGCTCAAGCGGGGCGATTTCGCCGAAAGTCTCGACTTTCAAGGTTGCGGCAATTGTTTCTTCCGGCTATCAGGAGATGGATTCGCTCTGGATTTTTATTCCGCTTGAAACCGGATTTTCTGTGATTCCGCGCGAATCTGCAAGTTTTTCCGTGATGTTAAAAACCTCGGAAACTTTTTCAAAAAAACTTGTCCAGATTCAAAAGGACTGCGAGGAAATCACCAATGGAACTGGACTTTTGTATTCGTGGAAAGAGTTGAATTCAAGCCAGTTTGAAAATTTCTCCTCAACAAAAGTTCTGCTGATTTTTATAATGTTTCTGATTGTGCTTGTCGCCGCGGTGAATATAAGTTCAGCGATTGTTATGCTTGTGATGGAACGCCGCCGCGAAATCGCGATTTTAAAGAGCCTTGGAGGAACAAGCCGCGGAATTACGGTTTCTTTTTTGATTACGGGACTTGCCTGCGGCTTCTGTGGAATTCTGCTTGGACTTCCTGTCGGGCTTCTGCTTTCTGTAAACGCAAATGAGCTGATTTCCTTTACGGAAAAAATCGTGAACTTTTTTTCAAGGACTGCGTACATTTTTTCAGGCGGAAGCGCGGAAGGTTTTTCGCAGGTTCATCTTCTGGATCCAGCTTATTATCTGACCACGATTCCGATTTCAATCCCGTTTGCCGAACTTTTTGCGGTCTGTGTTTCAGTTCTGCTTCTTTCTTTTTGCGTTTCAGTTGTTCCAGCTGTAAAAGCCGGAAAAGAAAAACCTCTTGATATTTTCAGGAAATCCTAATGATTTGTGACCTTTGTAAAAAAAATGAAGCCGTAATTTTTCTTGAGGCAATAGGAAACGGCGGAAAAAGAAAATTGAATCTTTGCATGAACTGTGCCGCCTCACGTGGAATCTCGACAAGAATAACTGCGCCGGACGTAAAAAATATTGAGTCGATTTTTGAGGAAATAAAAGAACGCGACAAAAAAAACAACGAAGATTTCTCGCGGCTTTGCCCTGTCTGCGGAAGAAGCCTTGGAGAAATCAGAAAAAATAAAATCGCCGGTTGCCCGGAATGTTACGAAACTTTCAGAAATGAAATCACCGCAGAGCTGAAAAGTCTCGGCGTTTCTGAAAAATATTCAGGCTCAATGCCAAAGCGACTTTCTCATTTCAGGAATTCTCTTACCGACCGTGCGGATCTTCAGGCAAAACTTGAGGAGGCCGTTGAATCAGAAAACTACGAGAAAGCCGCTGTCTACCGCGATTTTTTGCGCGCCCTTGAACACGGAAGCGTTGCCCGCGGCTCTGATGAAGATTTTTCTGCCGCGTCAAAAGGAGATTCCAATGTCTAGCGAAGTTGAAGTTCCTTGGTATACAGAAAAAGGTCCGTTTCAGGATGTTGTGATTTCCTCAAGAGTCCGGCTTGCAAGAAATCTTGCGAATTTTCCGTTTGCAATGAATTTCCGGGGCGATGATTCCGAGCGCGTTCAGAGTCTTGTTTTTGACGCTTTTTCAAGGATTCAGTCTGAGGAAGAGAATTTTTCCTTCAGCGTTGTTGACTCAAAATCAATAAACGGCGACGGCCGAAAACTTTTTGAAGAGTGGGGCGTCCTGAAATCTTCTGGTTTTTCTAAAAACCAGCGGCAAAAATTCCCGGCTGAAACAGGACTTGTTTTTCAGAAGAAAAAATCTCTTTCGTTAAGTGCGCTTGTGAATTCCGGCGACCACGTAAGAATTTCTTCTTTTCGCGCAGGACTTGATTTTCAGGCTTGCTTTTCAGAATGTTCGGAAATTGACGGAAAACTTCAGAAAAATCTTCAGTTTGCGGCGACTTATGATTTTGGATATTTAACGTGCGCGTTAAAAGATGCCGGGTCTGGAATGAAAATTTCCGCGCGGATTCATATTCCGGGAATTGTGCGGACTGGAAACTTTTCGCTTGTTGCAGAATTTATAAAAGACAAGAATCTGGATATTTCGCCTGCTTTTCCGCAGGTTTCAAACGGAAGCGCGGCCGGAAGTTTTTATCTGCTCAGCACAAAAAACTCGATGCGCGGCTCGGAATTTGACCAGATTGCAGAATTCGAGGTGGCCTGCATGTACATTGCCGAAATCGAACGCAAGATTTTTGCCGATTATGCCGATACAAAAAGGACAGTTGTTTTTAATTCAGTCATAAGGTCGTATTCGCTTGCAAAATTCAGCCTGCTGGAAAGCCTTCCCGAAACTGTTGAAATTATTTCCGATTTGATGGTTGGCTTGAAATGCGGTTTTATTTCTGGAATTGAACAGGAAAAATTGTGCGAGCTGCTTTTTAAAATTCAGCCTTATCATATTATTTTTTTGTTAAAAGAAGGAAATTTTTCTTTTGAAAAAGACATTTTAAACGATAAAAAAGGAAAAATTGACCGGCTTAGGGCTTTGATTTTGCACGAGGCAGTCCAGAATATTTCTTTGGGGAATTTATGAACAAATTTACAGAAAATGCGGCAAAAATTTTGGAAGAACTTGCCAGAAAAGAAGCTTTTTTGAGCAGTTGCATGGAAATTCTTCCGGAACATATAATTCTTGCAATCATGAATTTTCAGGAATGTACCGGAAATTCTGTGCTTGGCTGTTTTTCAGAAGAATTAAAAAATCTTAAGAACGAAATTTATAAATTTTTGCGGCAATATTCCAGTGAAGAAGTTGAAAATCCTGAAAAAATTATTTTCAGCCGTAGAATCCAGACGATTCTTGACCTTGCGCTGATGGAATCAATGGCTTTTGGTGATAATTTTATCGGAACAGAGCATCTTCTTATTGCAGTTGTCCGCGAAACAGGAAGCCTTGCGGCAAAATTCTTTTTTATGGCAGGAATTGAGCTGAAAACCGTCCGCCAAAAAACAGCGGATATAAAAAATCAGCAGAAAAAATTTATTCAGCCCGAACCGGAATATATTGAACATTCAATTGATTATCTTAAGGATAAATATTTTCACAATGCGCTTGTTGAGGATGATTTTGACGATATGGAAAATCATACTGAAGATATTTCAGCGCAGAACCGCGACTATGAATCAGCAGAAAAAGAATTTGAAGTCGATAAAGTTGATTCATTTTTAAAAAACTGCACCCGCGACCTTACAGTTCTTTCAGAAAAACAGAAAATTGATCCTGTTATCGGCCGCGAAAAAGAGATAAATCGCATGGTTCAAATCCTAAGCCGCCGCTCAAAAAATAATCCTTGTCTTGTCGGCGAGCCGGGCGTTGGAAAAACCGCAATTGTGGAAGGGCTTGCCCAGCATATTGCCCAAGGTGATGTTCCAGATGGGCTTTTGAAAAAACATATTCTTGCCCTTGATCTTGCATCTGTTGTTGCCGGAACGAAATATCGCGGTGAATTTGAAGAGCGGATGAAGCGCATGATAGAAATCCTGAAAAAATCGAAAAATATTATTCTTTTTATCGATGAGATTCACACGCTGATTGGAGCCGGCGGTCAGGACGGAGCGATGGATGCCGCGAATATGCTGAAACCAGCTTTGGGGCGCGGGGAAATTCAGATTATTGGCGCGACAACTTCAAAAGAATACACGAAATATATTGAAAAAAATCCTGCGCTTGAAAGACGTTTCCAGAAAATCAATGTGGAAGAACCTTCCGACAAAGACACGGAAAAAATCCTTGAAGGAATAAAAAGTCAGTTTGAAAAATTCCATGGCGTTCTATACGAAAAAGATGTTGTTCCGCTTATCGTAAAATTAAGCCGCCGCTACATAAATGAACGTTGGCTTCCGGACAAAGCGATTGACATTCTTGATGAGGCCGGCGCGCAGAAAAAAATTGAAAAGGAAAAGCGACCTGCCGAATTTGAACAGATAAACCAGCAGATAAAAAATCTTACTCAGGAAAAACTGGCTTTTGTAAAATTTCAGGATTTTGAGAATGCGGCAAAAGCCCGGAACAAAATCCATGAGCTCCAGAATGAACTTCGCACTCGTCTTGAACTCTGGCGGCAAAAAAAATCTGAGCACAAAAAAATTGTCACAACGCATGATGTTTGCCACATTATCGCAGAAATGACAGGAATTCCAGTTGAGCATTTGGACTCTTCTGAAACCGAACGCCTTTTGAGCATGGAAAAAGAGCTTCACAGAACTGTAATTGGTCAGGAGGAAGCTGTCCGTTCAATAAGCAGCGCAATCCGCAGAAGCCGGACGGGAATTTCTTCCCCAAAGCATCCGATTGGTTCATTTATTTTTCTAGGTCCGACCGGCGTTGGAAAAACTCAGCTTGCAAAAGCTCTCTCAAAATTCATTTTCGGGTCAGAAGAACAGGTTATCCGCATTGATATGTCTGATTTTATGGAAAAACACAATGTAAGCCGCCTTATCGGTGCGCCTCCGGGATATATCGGTTACGAGGAAGGTGGAGTTCTTACAGAAAAAGTCCGCCGCCATCCGTATTCGGTTGTTCTTCTTGACGAGATTGAAAAAGCGCATCCAGATGTATTCAATCTTCTTCTTCAGATTTTGGAGGAAGGTGAGTTGAGCGACAATCTTGGGCATACAGTTAATTTCCGCAACACGATTGTCATTATGACAAGCAATGCCGGCGCAAGGCAGATTACAAGCGAAGGAACGATTGGTTTTTCAAAGTCAGAAAATGGAATTCTTCCTTATGAGCAGATAAAGACGAATGCGCTTTCTGAACTGAAAAAACTTCTTAGCCCGGAACTTTTAAACCGCGTTGATGATGTTGTAGTTTTCAAGGCGCTTGAAAAACCAGAAATTGCAAGAATTCTTGAAATCCAGATAAATGAACTTGCGGAACGGCTCTCGGAAAAATCTTTTTCAATATATTTAAGCAAAAATGCAAAAAATTATCTTGTTGAAAACGGCTATGAACCTTCAATGGGCGCGCGTCCGATGCGTCGTCTTATTCAAAAAGAAATTGAGGAGCCGCTTTCCTTGGAACTTCTTGCGCAAAAAGACAAAACTTTGAACAAAATCGTTGTTGAGCTTCAGAAAAATAAGATTTCAGTCCGGCTTGAAAAAGAGAAAACTGAAATTATCCAGAGAATTCCTGTGCTTCAGACAGAAAAGGAAAAAATCCGCAAATGAAAAATAAATTTTTTTACATTCTGATTGTTTTTTCAGCTTTTTTCGCGGAAAATCTTTTTGCGGAAATCCGAATCGGAATCTTAAAAGGCATGGATTCAATTCCGTTCGCGTTTATGTATTCCGACAACCAGAAAATTCAGCCCGAATCTGCGCCAGAAAATCTTGAAGAGCAAAAAAATTCTTCCGCGGAGCAAATTTCCGCTGAAATTCCAGCCGCCCAGGAAAATCAGACTTCCGGGCAAAAATATTCTTTTCAGCTTTTTGAAACGCCTTTTGAGCTTTTTTCAAAAATGAAGCAAGGTTTTGTTGACGCCACAATTATTTCTTCTGATTCCGCAAAGACGCTCGCCGCTGACTCAAGTGGACAGCTCAGCGTTTCCGCGGTTGTAACCGACATTGATTTTAAAATCATCACAAGAAGAAAAGGAAAAATTCAGTTTTCAGATTTGATTGGAAACAAAATTTATGTTGCCGGAGAAGGTTTTGCGGAAAAACTTTTGCTGAATCTTCTGGAAAAAAATTCAATTCCTGTTGAGGAAGGTTCTGCCGGCGTTGAGATTGTCGTAAAAAAATCGCAGGCGGAACTTGTCTCTGAATTTGTGCAGAAAAAAGCTGATTATGTTCTTGTTGCAGAGCCTGCCGTTTCAGACCTTTTTAACCGTTCAAAAAATGCAAAAGTAGCGATAGATTTTCAGGAACAGTGCGAAAGGGTTTTTGGTTACGGAAAGACTTTTCCCCGTTCAGTTCTTGTTGCCCGTTCAGATTTGATGGAAGATTCTCCGGCCGCATTCCAGACTTTTTTGTCAGAACTGGAATATTCTGTTCAGCGCGCGGCAAAAAAGCCCCGGGGAGCCGCAAGAATCGTTGAAGAAAATAATTTTGGCGTGAACAGGCGGATTTGCGCCCAGGCAATCTGCGGAACAAAATTCAATTTTTTCCCGGTAAAAGGCAACTTTGAGCTGTACTAGTCTTTATTCTTCGCAAGTGAATTTCATTCAATTGTCAATTGCGGCATTTTGATTTATAATTGAATCTATGATAAAAGAATTTTTAAATTATGATACAGTTAGAAACGATGCATTGAAACTTGCATACAAAATTTACAACGAGGATCATTTTGTTCCAGATGTAATTTATTGTTCTCTCCGCGGCGGCGCTTATATGTCAAATGTAATAAGCGAATATTATAAAATTGTGCGGAAGGACAAGCATCCTGTTTTATATGCGGCAGTTGTGGCTCGCTCATATTCAGACGTAAGAAAAAGCACTCCACGCGTTTATGTTGACGGATGGACTTATCCGCCGAAAAATCTTCGTCCCGGCGACCAGATTATGCTGATTGACGATATTTATGATTCAGGAAATACAATCGATGCGCTTGTGAATATTTTGTACGACTACGGCGTTCCGCGTGAAAATATCAAGGTTGTTGTGCACGACTACAAGGAATTCAAATATAAGGAACAGCCGCCTGTAAAACCTGACTACTGGTGCAGAAAATTTGTTATAAATACGCCGGAAGACGACCGCTGGATTCACTATATGAGCCATGAGCTGGTCGGGCTTTCAACAAAAGAGCTTGAGGAAAATTATTACAAGCAGGATTCAGAGCTTAAAAAAGTTCTAGATCCTTTATTCGGTGAAAAATAATAAAAAATGAAAAAAACATTTCGGCTTTTTACAATCGTCTGTTTCTTTTTGGAATCTCTTTTTTACGCGAACGCGCAGGTTTTAAATCCTGTGCAGGGAACTTGGGCGAACAAGCAGGTTCTTGTCGTCGATTCGCCGTCTTCCAGCAGCGTTTATTATTCGTTCAGCGGGGAAGACCCGGAAACTTCGGGCATAGCTTATGACGGTCCGGTTCTTATTGATTTGGACGGAAATGTTTCTGTCTCTGTTGCGGTAATTGACAAGAACGGCAGCAAGCGGCTGGAAAAAATTGACTACAAAGTTTCTCCGGCTTCGCTTCCAGAAGAGCAGGATGCCTGTAAATTTGTTGAATCCATAAATCTTAGCGGCACGATTGACTACAACTGCGGAGATGTTTTTTCCATTCCTCCTTCATTGGAATTTTCGTTCGGCACAGAAGATTACGAATTCGAGCCGGGAACAGAGCTTTCCGTAAGCAAAAATTCTGTTGTTCCGCGTTTGTTGCCTTGCACCGTTACAGACGGAAAATCAAAATGGCGTTTTGTGATAAATGTTCATCCTGTTGCGACCGGGCTTTACACAAGAAAAGACGTTCCTTTTGAAATCTCTGACTGGTCGAGCATAAATTTCAAGGACCGGAAAAAAATCTATAAAATTGATGACAGCTGGTGGTATCTTCCAAAAGAAAATCTCCAGCTTGACAGAAGCCAGAACCACATGATTTCGTGGCAGGATGTTGCCTATTCTGATGAAAATATCGTGAAATTTTACGTTCTTCCGCCAAAACCGTTGCTGCGCACAGAAAAACTGGAGGGCGGGGCGGTCTCTGTTTCTTTTGAAGGTCAGGACGGCTACAAATTCGGAATCCTTGATTCAGACGGAAATTCTTCTGAACTTTTTGACCAGATTACAATTGACACTTTTAAAGGCGATAATTTTAAAGGAACTTTGGAAGCCGGAATTTATTTTGACTCGGTTTTTCAGGGAGAATTTGAAATTCCTTTTGCAATAAACAAAAAAAATCCGGCTCAGCCAGTTATTTCCTCATCTGTTCCCGGAAATTTTATACGCCAGGAAACTTTGCTAACGATAGAATCACCTGAAAACAATAAGATTTTTGTAAATTTTGCAGGTCCGGTTATTTTAAACGATGATTACTCAGTTGAATCAAATTCCGCGCTTTTCGAGCTTTCTGACCAGAAATTCGAGCCGCTCTCAAAAAAATCGTTTAAGCTTTCTTCATCTGCGGATGGCGCAATTGCATACCGGATTTTAGCTTATTGTGTTGACGCGGAAGGTAACAAAAGCAAGACAACTGAATATTCAGTCATTATTGACACGTGCAATTATTACGTGGATGGCTCAATTACTTCTGCCGAGGCAAAAAACAATGCGAACGGCTCAAAGGACTTTCCATATTCGTCATTTGCAGAGATTGTTCCGTTCTTGAAAAACAGCCGTTTTTTACGCATAAATTTAAAAGGAACTGTCTCTGTGCCTAACGAGCGGATTGTTGTAAATTCAAACTGCTCAATTCAAGGTTCAGATGATGCCCGGCTTATCCTTGGACCGAAAACCAATTTTGACATACGGAATTCAAGTTTTTCTTTTTCTGATGTTTTGATTTCATTTTCTGAGCAGGATTTTTCAAGGGAAAGCGCAAATATTTTCAATGTTGAGCGTGGAGTCCTTTTTTTCAGCAATGTTGAGTTGAACTGCCTGTTCGGAAAAAATGGAACTGCGATAAATTCTGACAATTCTGTTGTAAACATCGAAAATTCTGGAATAACAACGTCGGCTTCTGTATATTCTTGCGTAATTTCTGCTGTTCAGTCAAAATTGAATGTAAAAAAATCCCGGATTGCAGCAGTCGCGGACACGGCGGTTAATTTTTCTTCTCAAGGCGGACTTTTTGAGTTAAAAGATTCTGAATGTAAAGTTACGGCTTCTTTGGGGCGCATCGCGGAACTTTTTGATACGTATTCAACAATTTCAGGCAATAATTTTTCTGGAGATTTAAAAAATCGTTCTGGAAACGGTGTTGCAATTTATATGGACAAAAAAAATCATTCTGTTGAATATTCAAACAATTCGGAAGCAGGCTTTTAGATGAAAATAAATTTTTTGTGCGGGCTGGATGAAGCCGGAAGAGGTCCTTTGGCAGGTCCTGTGACCGCCGGTGCGGTTGTTTTGCCGCAAGATTTTCCTGTTGAGATATTGAACGACTCAAAAAAACTTTCAGAAAAAAAACGGAATCTGGCAGAAATTGTAATAAAAGAAAAAGCCTGCTGGGGAATCGGGATTGTAAGCCACGAAATAATCGATAAAATAAATATTTTGAATGCAAGCATGTACGCAATGAAACTTGCTTTTGAAATGATGACGTTGAAACTTCCTGAATGGGCAAAATCAAACAATATTTCTGACTATGAAATCAGCTGCATAACAGATGGGACTTCTGTCCCAAAAATAAAGTGCAATCAGATAAAATGCGAGCCAAAAGCCGATGCGAATTATCCTTGCGTAATGGCTGCCAGCATAATCGCAAAAGTCGGAAGAGACAGGATAATGTATGAGATGGATAAACTTTATCCTGAATATGGTTACGCAAAGCACAAAGGCTATCCAACGAAAGCGCACCGGGAAATCTGCCATAAAATAGGTCCTTCGCCAATACAGCGGCTTTCGTTCAGATATTAAAAATCAATAAAAATTATTCTTCAGTTTTTGTTTCTTCCGGCTTTGGTCGTTTTGAAACAACATGAATTCTTCCAGTGCGTTTTATTCCGTCATTTGGATTTCGTTCATTTTCGATTTTCATTCTGTAGATTTTCTTTGTCTTTTCAATTTTTGCGGCTTTCTTTTCAGCCTTGATTTTTGCCCTGTTTTTTCTGTCTTTTTCAATGTAATTCAATGAGCGGTCAAGACCTTGAAGAACTTTCTGCATATCATCGGCAAAAATTGCAATCTGATGTCGCTCTCCATCAGAACCGTCCCGGCTTTTGCTTTCTACAATCTGAAGAAATACGTCTCCAGTTCGATTTTCCTTTACGTTAAAAAAATAAGAACGGTTGTCAAGATAAACTTCTGTTGTGTAAAGTTCTCCGCGTGCACCCATATTTTTGCCTTCCTTAGAAATGTGATATATTCATATAAAATATCTTAGAAACAAAAAATAATCAACATATCTTTTATAGTTTTAATTTTTACGAATTGAATTTTCTTGCAATCTCGCTGACTTTTTCCAAAAGTTCCTTCATCGCTTTTTCGGTGGTTTCTGAACCGAAGCTGAACCGCACCGCAGTTTCAGATTCATCGCGGGTTATGTGCATCGCCTCAAGAACCGGGCGATTGTTTTTTCTGCTGGAGCAGGCGCTTCCCGTTGAAATGTAAAATCCTTCAGCGTCAAGCGCACGGAGCATAACCTGACCCGGAATATTTTTGAACGCGGTCTGAACAATCCACGGTGAATAAAGTTCCGGTTTTTCTGTGCGCACTTCTGGAATTATTTTGCAGCAGCCAAGTTGCGTAAGTCCATTTATAAAATCCGCGCAATATTTTTGCTGTGCGGAAAAACGTTCTTCCATCT
The DNA here is from genome assembly GCA_963599585.1 of bacterium. Taxonomy (GTDB): domain Bacteria; phylum Spirochaetota; class Spirochaetia; order Treponematales; family Treponemataceae; genus Treponema_D. The sequence continues at coordinate 27,733 of CAVBXG010000003.1, read as the reverse complement.
TTCTGTTTTTTTCAGAAATAAAATATTTTTCAAGGCATTTGCTGAATGCGAGCGCGCCGTAAACATTTTCAGTGCCGGATCGGATTCCTTTTTCCTGTCCGCCGCCACGCAAAAAAGGCTCAACCGCATTTTTTAAATACAAAAGCCCGATTCCGCGCGGTCCGCAAATCTTGTGTGCGCTGAACGCCGCGCTGTCAATTCCTTTGTAGTTCAAGTTGAAAGGAATTTTCCCGGCAGCCTGAACGCAGTCTACGTGAAGCTTAGGTTTTCTTTTTCCTTCTGTGGATTTTGCGATTGCGTCTGCAATTTCGTATACCGGCTGGATTGCACCTGTCTCATTGTTTACAGCCATTATGCACACAAGAACGGTGTCAGGTCTCAGCATTGACACAACAGTTTCCGGGCGGATAATTCCGTCGGCATCTGAAGGAATCTCTTCTGCCTCAACGCCGCATTTTTTCATCTCGTTTGCCATTTCCCGGATTGCAGGATGTTCAATTGAGCTAAAAAGCACATGACCTTTGTTCTGCCGGTTTAAAACTGAAAGCAGGGCAATGTGGTCGCTTTCTGTTCCGCCGGAAGTGAAATACAAAGTTTCTGCCGGAACTCCAAGCGCGTCCGCACAGGTTTTTCTCGCGTTTTCAAGAAGTTCGCGCGCCTCTTTTCCTGCGGAATGGATGCTGGACGGATTTCCCCATTTTTCAAGGGTTTCGTTCAGCGCTGAAGTTAAAATCTCTTTGTCAGATGGACTTGTCGCGGCCCAGTCAAAATAATGTTCTTTTTGAGTATCTGTCATTTTATCTTAAAACCGAAAGTATTGCAGAATCTTCTATTTCTTCCGTAAACGGCTCGCACAAACCTTTTAAAAGCGTGCATCGGATTTTTGCCGAAGTGTTTTTCTTGTCCTTGCGCATCGCTTCCAGAATCCGCTCGTTGAATCCGCCGCCTGCAACAAATGATGGAACAGCTTCCGTGCACCAGCCGAATTTTTCAAGAACAGAAAGAACTTCTTCCTTGAACGATTCCCGGCAGTATTCAAGTTTCGCGCAAAGGCAAACGGCTCTTCCGATTCCCCAGGCAACAGCATCGCCGTGGGTTATGTTTCCAAGCCCCGCAACAGTTTCCAGCGCATGCCCGAAAGTGTGTCCAAGGTTCAAGAACATACGGATATTTTTTTCAGTAAGATCCTGCTCAACGACTTTTGCCTTGTCGCCCGCGCATTTTTTTATCACATTGAAAATTGTATCTGAATCGCCATCCAAAAGTTTTTCCGAGTCATTCCTAAAAATGTCATAAAGCTCAGTGTCAAAAAGAAGCCCGGTCTTTAAAGCCTCGCCAAGCCCGGAACGGAACTGGCTTTCTGGAAGATATTTTACAAATTCCGGGAAGATATGGATTTCTTCCGCCGGCCAGAATGCCCCGACCATATTCTTGTAGTTCTTAAAGTCGCATCCAGTTTTTCCGCCGATAGAAGCGTCAACCATTGAAAGAAGCGTTGTAGGCACGAACTGGCAGGCAATTCCACGCTTAAAAAGTGAAGCCGCAAAACCTGTCATGTCGCATATAACGCCACCGCCGATTCCTACAAAAAGGTCTTTCCGTGAAAAACCGGAATCAATTGCGTTTGAAACAATTTCAAGAACGCTGTCCATTGTCTTGTACGGCTCGCCGGAACCAAGAATGATAAGAATATCGCCGCCGCAACTTCCATCTTCAAATTTTGAAACAAATGATTCCATCACAGGAAGGGTCGCAACAGTCGCATCCGTAACAAAACAACGTCTTTTGCCATTTCCGTTCCCCGGTTCATAAAGCGAAACCAAATCTGGAACTCCAGAAGTGAATGTTATTTTTGTAACTGCCGTTCCCGGATTTATCGCCGAATACTTAATATCTAATTTTTCTGTTATACAAGACATACGTCCATTTTAATAGTTTTTGGAATCCATTGCAACAAAGTCAGCCTTTACTTTTTCAACGCGCGCAATTTCCCGTTTCAGCATTTTTCCGTAGTCAAGCTCGCCGGTCTTAATCCGTTCGCGCTCATCTTCCCAGTTCTGCAAGTCAGTAAGAAAAAGAAAATTAAAGTCTTTCGTGTTCGCCTTTTCAGCCCAAAGCTGGGCTTCCTGCCAGTAGTAAAGTCCCGCGTTGTAAAAACTCAACGCCTTTTCAAGGTTTCTTATGTATTCATCTTTCCACGGCGCATCGTAAAATTTCGCGACTTTCTTGTCAAAAGTGCGTCCAAGCCTAAGATGCTGTTCAATCAGCTTTAAATTTATATGCATCTGAAAAAGGTAGCGGTATTTTTCCCATTGTTTCTCGGTATCGATTTTTGCGTTTGCGTAAAGCGGATTTGCAAAGTCAGCCTGAGCCGCTTTTTCAAGCCAATAGATATTCTCAATGCAGTCATCCGGGTACTGCTGGTAATGAACGTGATAAAGCCTGTACCAGTCCTCCTTATATTTTACCATATATGCGCTTGCCGAAGAAACGCACACAAAGGCAAAAAACAGGACCGAAGCGAGAAATTTTATCATCTTAAAAAGTGGCTTTTTCACACTAATTTTATCGGAAAAAAAACTTTAAAATTAACCGGAAATCTTTGCTTTTGAATAAAAGTCGTCTTTATTTTCCGGGCAACCCGGCGGAAAACCGCCGTCGGGCTTTTCAGGGTTTCATTGCAAAAAAAACTCCGTTTTTCCGCAACGGCTCCGCCGCCCTTCCAATCCCTGTTGCATTCCCTTATCTTATGTTCTTCCAGATAAAATCGCTTATCTCTTCAATTGATTTTGTCGCGTCAACATCAATTATTTTCATTCCTTCGCCTTTTTTTCCGCGGTACTCGTTTATCACAGAATCGTAGAGCGCGGCGGTTTTTTCCTGGAACGAAAGTTTTTCGTAAATTTCTTTTGTCTCTCCGCGGCTGTCAACGCGCGCAAGGGAAATCTTCGGGTCAATCTTAAAATAAAAAAGATATTCTGGAAGCGGAAAAACGCTGTTCAAAAGCTCAGGAAGCTTTTTTCCGCACGTAACCGACTGATACGCAAGGCTTGAAAAAAAATAACGGTCGCTTATGGCGGTTTTTCCTTTTTCAGTCTGCTCAATTATTCCGTCTTTTCCAAAAATATGCTCAGAACGATCTGCCGCAAACAGAAAAGCCGCCGTTTTTTCGTCAACTTTAAAGTCGCCTTTCAGCATTTTTCTTAGGAATTTGCCGGTTTCCCCGGAAGTCGGTTCTGCGGTCACAAAAATTTTTTCCTTGTCAAAATGTTCCGCAAGTCTTTTTATCTGAGTTGAAGTGCCGGCGCCATCTATTCCTTCAAAAACGATGAAATTCTTTAAAATCATTGTTTCCTTCCTTAATCGCAAAGTGTTTTTTTATAGCAAATTGTAAATCCGCTTACGCTTTTGTCTTTTTTCTTAAAAACTCGAATTTCAGGCTATATAAAAATTCCTGAAAATTAGTTACAATAATATATCCGTAAAATGAAAAGGTTGTCTTTAAAAGAAACTCTCGCATTAACAATTTTTTTTCTCGTTGTTATTTTCTCAGCTTTTATAGTGCGACCGCTGTATTCTTTTGTTTCAGCCGAACTTGAGCAGGAATCGCATTTGCTTGAAAATATTGTCTCGGAAAAAACTGGAATGAATTTTTCCTACGAGAAATTTTCTCCTTCAATTGTCACGGGTTTACGGATAAAAAATATAATACTGTCAGATGTGAATGACGGCAAGCGGATTGCGCAGATAAAAAAAATTGTCGTGCGCTACAGCGTTTTGGATTTCTTTCGTGGACGGGGAATTTCTTCAATAAAAGATGTTTCTGTAGATGGGGTTGTGCTTGATGTGAACAAAGACAATTTGTTCCTGAAAAAACTTTCGGAATATTCAAAAAAAGACGGAAAAGATTCTGAAAAGCATAAAAGGCAGAGCGGACTTTCTTCAGATGATGAAAAAAAGAATGTATTCCTGAATCTAAAGAATGTGGCTTCGGAATTGCCTTTTAACGTTTATGTGCGCAATGTTCAGGTCGTCTATTCAGATAAGGATAATTCCGCCGCAATAAACTTCCGCAAGATAACTGTTGCTTATTTAACGCATAGCAAGGTTCTTCAGATAAAAACTTCCGGCGGGGCTTCATACACAAAAAAGGGCAGCCGCTTTTCCTTGGGCTTTTCGGCTTCTGGCTCAATTCCGAATGATTTTGAGGAAAGCTCCGTAACATTCAGGATTACAGATTTTACAAACGGAAAATATTCTCTTGGTCGGCTTAATCTTTTGCTTGGATACAGAAAACGCGTCTTTGATTTGCGCACAATCCAGAATGGCTATCCGCTTTATCTGCAGGGAACTTTTGCCTTGGACACGGCGGAAGCGGCTGTTTCTTTGCGGACAAAAGATTTTAAGCCGGCTGGAATCGTTTTTTCTCGGCAAAATTCAAATTACGCAAAAAAATTAAGAAATCTTTCGTTTTCTGTAAATGCTGACACGAAATATAATTTTTTCTCAAAAGATTTTTCCTATTCATCATGGGGAAATGTTTACGTGCCGGATGAAATTTATTCCGGCGGCTTTAAAGGAAATTATTCTTTCAGCGGAAACGAAAAAAATATTTCTGTAAAAAAAATGGAAATTTCCGGCCCGAATATCGATGTCGACTATTTTGGCTCGTATGTTTTTGACGGATTCAAGCTTTCTGGCGAGCTTAACGTGAACGCGCTGAAACTTCCGAACGGAGCGAATGTCTCAACGGAGCTTTACATTGATTCCCTTGAAAAAGGATTTATGGCTTTTGCGCCGCAGCTTATGCTGGACCAGAAGGCTTTGACCGCGCTCCAGCTTTCTGTTGTGCCGGTTCAGGATTCCTTGGATTTTTCTTTTGAAGTTTCGGATTATTTTCATTCAGAGGCGGAAAACGCGGGAACAATAAAAATTGACGGAAGTTACATCGGCGGAACAAAATATCTGCAGGCGAATGTTTCTTCAAACGGAATTTATCTTGACAGCGCGGCGCAGACTTTTTCTTATTTCGGGAAAAATCCTGGAAAATCGGCGTTTGGTTTTCTTTCAAGCTACATTTTTAACGGTGAATTTTTTGTTTCAACGGATTTTAGCCAGGTTTCTTTCAATGTTCCTTACGCTTTTGTGGCAAACACAAAAAAAGACGGTCAATTTTTCTACATTTCTCTGGACGGAAACGGCTCTTCCTTGAATTTGAACCGGGTTGATTTTGTTAACAACGGAAAACTTGTTCATCTTTCTGGAATTTATGAAAAATCTCCTGACGGCGACGATGCTTTTTTTTCCGCAGATTTGAATGCTGACTCAATTCCGTATCATTTTTCGGGAAATTTTATGCCGGGAATTGTTTCTGTAAACGGTGATTACGGCGCGGTTTTTGACTTGAAAAAATCTGGGAATGGAAAAATTTCCGGGAATCTTGCCGCGGAAGGATTTCCTTTCAGCGTGAACGGCTCGATTTTTACGCTTTCAACGGACACAAATTTCACTTATTCGGACGACGATGGAATCAACGTGCGGATTTCCCGGCTGGAGGCACTTGAGGCAAGCGGAAAATATTCGTTTAATCCGGTTCTGAACGTTACCGGAAATGTCACAAAATACGGAGTTTTTCTGGATGCGATTTCTTATTCAGACAAATTTTCGGTGATTGAAGGAACTTCTGAGCTTTTGTGGAACATGAACGGCGCAATGTTTGATTCGGCAAGATTTTCCGCGGCGTTGAAAAATCCTGTCTCAACGGAAGGAATAAATGTCTCGATGGAACTTTCAAATCCGAACGGCGATGTTTTTTCTGTTGAAAATTTAAAGAATTCTTTTTATCTGAATTCGCAGTTTGTCTTGAATAATTTTGGCTTAAGCCGCTTTACCGCGGAAGAAAGCGAGAACAACAGGCTTTCTGCAACGTTGATTCTTTCAGGAATTCCTTCAAATTTGTATGCGGGTTTAAATGTTGAAAAACTTTCGGTTATGTCGGCAGGAAAAGAAATCGATGTGAACGGTTCTGCGTTTGTTGAAGAAAAAAATCTTACTGTGGATAATTTTAAGTTTGCGTACAACAATATTTCCCTGGGCAATATTTCCGCCCAGTTTGACTTGAATACTTTTACAGGAATTGCAAAGGCTGAATTTGACACTGTTCTTGCAAAACAGACGGTTCATGCGCCGCTTGAATTTTCAGTTTCTGACACAGTTCTTGAAGATGGAAAATTTTTGCCTTCGGAATTTGCCGCACGGCTTTCATGTGAAAAAATTTCTGGAACGCTTTTTAAAAAGGAATTTCCGTTCAATCTTACAGTTCTCCATTCTGGCGGAGTTACAACAATCTATTCTTCCGAGCTTCAGGGAATTTCCGGCACAATCAGCAATGAAGGAAAAATCAATTTTTCTGTTGCAGAAGGAAAACCGCTTCAGTTTGCGCTTTCCGGAAATCTAAAAAGCGAGCAGCTGGATATTTCTGTAAAAAATGTAAAAGCTGATGTCGGAAAACTTTTTGAATATCTTGATATTTCGCGTTTAAAAGTCTACAACGGAAAACTGAACGGTTCTCTTGCGATTTCGGGGCTAAGAGCCGACCCTGAATTTCTGGGCAATTTCTCTTTGACTCAGGCTGATTTTACGCTCCCGAAAATCGTTTCCCAGCACGTTTTTGTTCCTAAAACGCAGATTATTTTTGACCACAATAAAATCCAGATTCCGATTGCACGCGGTTATGTAAGAAAGCCGGACAACGTTGTCTGCGCAGATTTGAAGGTTTATTTTGACCGCTGGTCGTTCAGCCGTCTTGAAAGCCACATCTGGAATCCGAACAACGCTTATATGCCGGGAGATTTTGAGATTCGCCTTGCCCATTTTGTCGGAGATGTTAATCTTGATGTGAATATTGCTTTTGAGGACCATTATCTTGATGTGAGCGGTGATGTTTTCCTGAAAAAAGTTACAGGAAGCGTAAAAACAAAGGAACTTGCGCTTTCTCCGCCAAAAAGAAACTGGTTTCCGCGCTCCCAGCTGAAACTTCATTTTGGTCAGCATGTCACATTCATTTTTGATCCGCTTTTGCGAGCGGTTCTTGTGCCGAACACAGTTTTTGGCTTTAAATATGATATGTCAAATGGAGATATGGAGCTTGACGGTGAACTTGCGTTCCGTTCGGGTGATATTTCGTACCTTAGCCGGAATTTTTATCTTAAAAACGGTTCTATGCGCTTCAACAGCAATGATCCTACGTTCAATCCTCTTATAAGCGTTCAGGCGGAAACCCGCGAGCGGGACGACTACGGAAATGATGTGCGGATTATCCTTACCGCGAACAACCAGTATCTTCTGAATTTCAACGCGCAGTTCTCGTCGATTCCGGCAAAATCAGAGACAGAAATCCGTTCCCTGCTTGGCCAGATTGCGGTCGGCGATTCAGAACGCGTAAGTTCCCTTCTTTTTGCTACAGGTGATTATGCAATCCAGTCAACAATCGGGCGTTCAATAGAGAACAAGTTGCGTGATTTCCTTAATTTTGATATATTGAGCGTTAGAACAAATGTTCTTCAGAATGCGCTTAACTATGGTTTGCTAGACAGAACAGAGAATTCAGAAAATTCTAGTTTCGGATTTGGTAACTTTTTTGATAACTCAACTGTTTATATAGGTAAGTACTTTGGAAGTTCTTTATATGTGGATGCCCTTATGCATTGGTCTTACGATAAGACTAAGGTAGATGATAAATTTACGGCAGGTGGTCTTGTTTTCCGTCCGGAGTTCGGTCTGGAAATAGAAGCACCTTTCGGAAATCTCAGATGGAATATGGCTCCTGATATAAACGGAATTAGAAATGATAGATTTGTATCTTCGACTTCTGTGACACTTTCATGGAAAATTTCATTTTAGATAAAAGGTGGTGGGAACTCTCATGTCCTTGATGTTGAAAAAAATTAAGATTTTGCTTTCAGTCGTTTTATTTTTCTCTTTTGCTTCAGTTTTTGCGCAGAATTCTGATAATTCAGACTGGTTCTGGGGAAAAACTGTTTCTGAAATTTCTTTTGAAGGTCTTAGAAGCGTAAAAAAATCAGAAGTTTCTGGCGTGACAAATAGTTTTATCGGCAAAGTTTTCGATGAAAAATTCTATAACGACATTCTTGACCGCCTTTATTCGCTTGGATATTTTGAGGACATCGAGCCTTATGCAAAACATGATTCGAAAAATCCGGAGAAAGTAAATCTTGTGTTTACGGTAAAGGAACATGCGGTTGTCGCATCCATTCAGTTCAAGGGAAACCGAAAAATCCGGAACAATGAGCTCCGCGACACAGTTTCAATGAAAACCGGCGATGTCTACATTGAGTCAAATGCTCTTGTTGATGAACGTGCCTTGCGTGATCTTTATATAAAAAAAGGCTACATTGATGCGAAAGTTTCTGTCTCAACAAGCGATTCCGAAGAAGGAATTGATGTGACTTTTATTGTAAACGAAGGAAATTCAACAATTGTAAGCCAAATAAATTTTTCTGGAAACACAGTTTTTTCCGCGCGGACTCTGAAAAGCAAAATTTCTTTAAAGGAAAAAGGATTTTTAAAGGATGGCGCGTTCCAGCGTTCTTCTGTTGAAGCAGACAAGCAGTCTCTTGTGGCGCATTACATGACAAAAGGTTATATTGATGCGCGTGTAATTGACGTTCTGGAAAATACTTCCTATAACGAAAAGAAGGAGCGCGAGGAAATCGAGCTCACTTTTGTGATTTCTGAAGGAGCGCAGTACACTTACAGCGGACTTACAATTTCTGGAAATGAAATATTTACAACAGAAAAACTTCTTTCTTATATAAAGCTAAAGAATGGTGAAGTCTTTAATCAGACGAAATTTCAGGAAGGTCTTTCTGGAATAACAAATCTGTATTACGAAAACGGCTATATGTCGAATGAATTCTATCCGACTGTAAACAAAGATTCCGAAAAACGCACGGTAAGCTATGCGCTTTCTATAAAAGAACGCTCGCGCGCGCACGTTGAAAATATCATCATCAAAGGAAATACAAAAACCAAGGAAAGCGTAATTCTTAGGGAACTTCCTATTGAGCCGGGTGATGTTTTTAGCCGCGACAAGATTATGTCCGGGCTCAGAAACCTTTACAACACGCAGTATTTTTCAAGCATTGTTCCAGAACCTGTTTCCGGTTCAGAGGAAAATCTTGTTGACCTTGTGATTACCGTGGAAGAGCAGAGCACTACATCGCTCCAGTTTGGTATGACTTTCTCTGGAATTGAAGATTCTGATGATTTGCCGATTTCGCTTTATGCAAAAATCGAGAATTCAAATTTCCGCGGAACAGGAAAATCAATTTCTTCCGGCGTGACAATTGCCTCAAACGAGCAGTCAGTTGATTTTGGCTTCAGGGAAAACTGGCTTTTTAATCAGCCGATTTCGTTCTCGGAATCACTTTCTCTTTATCATTCAAATTCCTATGCGCTTGCTTTGCGCCAGCTTTCTAACGGTGTTTTTGATGATGACTATTATTATATGAACTATGAATCTTTCGGCGGTTCGCTTGCAACAAGTTTTGGCCGCCGCTGGCTTCCTAGTTTTGCGATTTTTACGCTTTCCGGCGGTATGACAAATTCTCTTACAGACAATATTTATGATGAGTCTTTGCTTGTTCCGATTGATTCCGGCGTAAACAAATTTGCGAACCGTTTAGGTATAAAGAATTCTCTTTTTATGAACGCTTCGCTTGATAACCGCGACATAAATTATGACCCGACAAAAGGCTGGTTCTTTAGCGAGCGTCTTGCCTGGTACGGACTTATTCCTGGAGTTGAAAAGGAATTCTATCTTCGCTCTGATACAAAACTTGAGTCATATTTAAAGCTTTTTGACGTTCCGTTGTTCAATGGATTCTGGAATTTCAAGATGGTTCTTGCCGCATACACAGGAATCTCGCTTGTCTATCCAGTTCCGGGAACTTTGTTCGGTGATTCCAGCAAGGTTTATATTGATGGTATGTTCAATGGACGCGGATGGACTGATGTTTACAACGAAACCCGCGGAAAGGCAATGCTTTCTAACCGCGTTGAACTTAGACTTCCGTTGTTCCAGGGAATTCTTGGAGTTGACGGATTCTTTGATGCCGTTGCCGTAAAACAGGAGCCGGAAGATTTGCTGAACAACCTTAAGCTTGATGATTTTTATTTCAGTTTCGGACCTGGCTTAAGATTCCTTGTTCCGCAGTTCCCGCTGCACTTGCTTTTTGCTAATAAATTCCGTGTAATAGACGGAGAAGTAAAGTGGGACAGCAAATGGCAGTTCGTTCTTTCATTCAACATGACAAATAAATAAAAAAGGTGGAATATATGAAATTTAGTGTAAAATCAGTTTTTTTTGCTTTGATTTTTGTTGCAGGCTCGGCGCTTTCGGCTCAGCAGATAACAAAATTCGGTGTTGTTGATACAGCAAAGGTTTACAACGCTTATTTCAGAAATTCAACTTCTGTAAGAAATTATGAAAAGAAAAAGGCTGATTTTCAGCAGGAAATAAACAAATACACAGAAGAGCTTCAGAAACTTCAGGCTAAAAAGATGGATTATGAAAAAGCCGGAAACGATGCGATGGTTCAAAGAACTCAGGCTGAAATCACAAAAAAGACTGATTTTGTTGTTGAGTACACGAATGCAAAAAATGTTGAGCTTGAGTCTATGCAGAAAACTCTTCAAGGTTCGGATACTTTTTACAACAATTTGTACGATACTCTTTCAAAAATTGCAGAATCAGGCGGTTACAGTATGATTTTAAGCCTTCAGCAGTCAAATGCGATTTTGTGGTATTCAAATTCAGTTGATATTACAGAACAAGTAATCGCCGAGTTAGGAAGATAATTTTGTGGAAACAGATGTAGCACTCACTCCGGTTTTAGAGCAATACGTAAAAATAAAAAGTGAACATAAAAACGAGATTCTTTTTTTTAGGGTTGGCGATTTTTATGAGATGTTCTTTGACGATGCCGGAGAAGTTTCCAGGCTTTTGAATTTAACTTTGACTCATAAAGGTGCGGCTCCGATGTGCGGAATTCCGTACCATGCCGCAAAAATTTATATTGCGCGGCTTCTTAGGGCTGGAAGAAAAGTTGTAATCTGCGAGCAGGTTGGCGATCCAAAAGCAAAAGGGCTTACAGAACGCAAGGTTGTCGAGATAATCACTCCGGGAACTGCGCTTGAGTCTGAATATCTTGAAGGAAATTCAAACAATTTTCTTGCGGCATTGGCTGTAACGCACGGAGGCGTTGGGTTTGCTTTTATTGATGTTACAACAGCCTCTTTTTCTGCGACCAGCTGGCATTCAAACGAAATGGCGGAGCAGTTTCCAAAAGAATTGGGACGTTGCTCGCCGCGGGAAATTCTTTTGCCGCAATCGCTTAGGCAGAACCGTGTAATTCAGGATTCTCTTGCGCAATATCCTTCCATGTCGATTTCTTATTATCCTGACTGGGATTTTAATTCAGAGCTTTCTTACAAAAGACTGACGGAACAGTTCGGAACGGCAAGCCTTTTGTCTTTCGGGCTGGAAAAAACTTCCGCGGAAGTGTCGCCAGCCGGATTTCTTCTTGATTATCTTGCGAAAACCACAAATACAGTTGTTCCGCACGTAAAATCAATCAAAGTTTATAAAGACACAAATTATCTTATTATTGATGATTCAAGCCGCCGTAATCTTGAGGTTGTTGCAAATTTGCGCGACGGTTCTGCCCAGTTCAGCCTTCTTGAATGTCTGAATTACGCTGAAACCGCGATGGGAAGCCGCATGATTCGCCAGTGGCTTTTGTATCCGCTTACTGATGTGCAGAAAATCAATGCGCGCCAATCTCATGTTCAGCTTTTTTACGAAAACCGGAATTTGATGGATTCTGTGCGGGAAGAAATTAGTCCGATTCTGGATGTTGAGCGTCTGGCCGGGCGAATCGCGATGGACAGGGCTCATGCAAAAGATTTGCAGGCTTTAAAGGCGAGTCTTGTCGCATGGCTGAAGGCAAGAAATGAGCTTTCTGAATACGATTTTGCTTCAATTGATGATACGCCGGCAGTTGAAATAATTGATTTGATTCAAAATGCGATTTGTGAAGATCCGGCGACTTCTTTGACGGAAGGAAGAATTATAAAATCAGGCTGGTCGGAGGAACTTGACCACTGGCGAAATGTTCACGATAATTTTGGTCAGATTCTTTCTGGTTATGAGAAAGAGGAACGTGAGCGTACTGGAATTACGAATTTGAAGATAAAAAACACAAATGCGTTCGGATATTTCATTGAAATCAGCAAGGGAAAACTTTCTTCTGTTCCTGCAGATTTTATTATGCGCCGAGCCCTTGTGAACGGCGACCGATACACAACAGCGAAGCTTCAGGAACTTGAGCATGAGCTGAACGAGGCTGGAACGCAGATTCTTGAGCTTGAGCGCGACTTGTTTGTTGAAATCCGCACAAAACTCCACGATTATGTGCCGTACCTTATGCAGACGGCTTCTGAAATTGCTTATACGGATGCGGCTTCCTCTTTTGCAAAGGCTGCGGTTCTGAACAATTGGGTTCGCCCGGATGTTGTTGACTCTGGAATTTTCAATGTGAAAAAAGGTCGTCATCCTGTTGTTGAAAAACATCTGCCTTCCGGGGAATTTGTTCCAAACGACTTGGATATTTCGGCGGAAAAATCTGACGCAAAAACTTTTTGCCTTATTACGGGACCGAATATGGCTGGAAAAAGCACTTTTTTGCGGCAGAATGCATTGATTGCGCTTCTTGCACAGACAGGTTCTTTTGTTCCTGCTGAATCTGCTGAAATCGGCGTTGTTGACCGGATTTTTTGCCGTGTTGGGGCAAGCGATAATCTTGCGCGCGGTGAATCGACTTTTCTTGTTGAAATGACGGAAACCGCAAATATTCTGCGCTCTGCGACTGAAAAATCTCTGGTCATAATGGATGAGGTCGGGCGAGGAACAAGCACGGAAGACGGACTTTCTATTGCCTGGGCTGTGAGCGAATATCTTTTGAACAATATAAAATGCCGAACTTTGTTTGCGACGCATTACCACGAATTGACTAGAATTGAGCATAAAAATCTTGAGCTTTTGTGCATGGAAGTCTCTGAGCAGGGTGAATCTGTTACTTTTTTGCGGAAGATAAAAGTCGGCGCAAGTGAAAATTCTTATGGAATTCATGTTGCAAAACTTGCCGGTGTTCCAGAAATTGTAATAAAACGCGCGAATGAAATTCTTTGTCATATCCAGAATGTTGCGGAAAACAAGCCTGTTCTTGATGAAATTCCTGAGTACAAGGAAACTGAGCTTGCAAGGCAAAATCCCGTTGCGCCGGGACTTTTTAGCGATGAGGAAATTGTTCTGGACGAAATTCTTTCTGCAGATCCGGATAATATGACGCCGTTGGCCGCCCTTCAAGCTATTTCAAGGTGGAAAAAAGCGCTTTCTGGAAGATAATTTTTGTGATTTGTTTCAGTTTTTGATTTTTATTTGCTATATATAAATGTGAACAAAATTATTTTCGGTATTCAGTCTGTCGCGCTAAGGTTCGGGCGTTCTGTTTTTTCATTTTTTGCGGGTGGAAGCGAATGTATTGTCTGCGGAAATGACTCAGGACTTCTGCCTGTGTGCACGGATTGCCGGAAGAAATTTTTTGCGGTAAAACCTGTCGGCGTTGGAGTTTGTAAATTCTGCGGCAAGGAACTTATTTCTGAAAACGATGTCTGTATGGAATGTAGAAAAGATGTCCTTATGAAACATTTGGACGGTGCTTTTCCGCTGTTTTCGTATCGTTTGTGGAATACAAGTTTGTTGTGCAGGTGGAAACTTGAGGACGAACGGATTTTTTCTGATTTTCTTGCAGAACTGATGAATGAAAGGTTAAGTCAGATTTGGAAGATGAATGGGGAATTTGTTGTGGTTCCTGTTCCGCCTAGACCGGGGAAAATAAAATCCAAAGGCTGGGATCAAGTAGATGAAATAAGCCAGATTCTTGAATTCAGGTACAATTGGAATGTCAGAAGAATTTTGTGTCGGCATACAAATGTTGAGCAGAAGACTCTTGAACGCAATCAAAGAATGGAAATGATCGGGAAAGCATATTCTTTGAACGCAGATGTGAAAATTGTGCCGGAAGTTGTCTGCCTTGTGGATGATGTTCTTACCACAGGAAGTACAATTGAGTCTTGCGCTGAAAAATTGAAAGAGGCTGGATGCAAAAAAGTGTTCGCTGTAGCTTTGTTTTCTGTAGACCGCTAATGCGGCAGATGGAGCTAATTAATTGCAAAAAGGGATTTTTCATAGTATGCTTATTGTAGAGGATTTTATGGATACTGAAGATTCGCAGATACAGTTAGTTACGTTCCGTCTGGGAAACGAGTTATATGGTGTGGATATTATGTCTGTAAAAGAGATTGTAAGAATCCAGCCAATTCGTCCGATTCCAAATGCTCCAAATTATATGGTCGGAATTTTGAACCTTCGTGGTGAAATTATTCCGATAATTGATCTTCACCGGCGTTTTAATATTGCTTTTGCAAGTGGCGAAGATGAACTTGATGAGCTTGAAAGCGGATTTATAATTTTAAATATTGATGGAAATCAGCTTGGTATAATAATTGACCGGGTTTCAAGGGTTGCAACGGTGAATTCTTCTGAAATTCAGGCAGCTCCAAGAATGTCTGGAGGAATAGGCAGCGAATATATAAGAGGTGTTGTCAGAAATGATAACGGCTATCTGATAATTCTGGATATTGTCAGACTGTTTAATCCGAAGGAACTTCAAAAAATTGTAGGAAATTTTTAAATACTTGAAAAATGATTCAGACTTTTAGTACAACAATTCGACGTAAAGAAATGGATGCCGTGCTTACCTGCATGGTTGATGAGCGTATTGGGCCTGGCGAGCTTAACGGCAGATTTATTCAGACGGTAAAGGATTTTTTTGGATGTGACGGTGCGGTTGCGTTAAGAAATCCTGCGTCTGCGTTGAAATATGCGCTGCGTTCGATGGATTTTAAATCCGGTGAAGCTATAATGATTTCAGCTCTTGCTCCGGCATGGCATTATCAGGCGATTGTTGATTTAGGCTACAGACCGATTATACTTGACGTTGATGAAAATTCCGGGCTTGTAAATGCAGAACTTGTAAAAAAAGGAATAGAAAAGGGCGGTCGGCTTCTTTTGCTTCATGAGTCAATGGGAATTCTTCCTGAAATCGATGAGATAAATGCGCTTGGAATTCCAGTTATTGAGGATGTTTCAAAAAGTGCAGGTTCTTTTTTCCCTGCATTTGATGAGAATAATAATCCTATTGAAGGTCGGAAAGCCGGTTCTTTGGGCGTTTTTACAATTCTTGGGCTTGAGGAGCGTGATGTTGTTACAGCTGGTGGAGGTGCAGTTCTTATGGCTCCGAACCGCCGCGAATGGATTGTGCTGAAGAAATTTGTTGAGTCAATGCCAAGAACTGAATTGCTTCCGGATTTGAATTGCGCGTTGGGATGGGTTCAACTGAAAGAATTTAAGCACAATGAGCTTCAGCGTAAGAAGATTTTTGCCTTGTATCAGCGTGCTTGCATGAGTGGCAGACACAAGATGTTTATCCGCGGTTCTGGAGCTGTTGTTCCGGCGGCAAAAGGTGTTTCTGCGGTCGCGGCTCCAAAAACAGAAGGTGAGAATTCCTCAGAGGAAACTTATGATTACACTTCGACAATGTGCTGTTTTCCGCTGATTCTTACAACTTCATTCAAAGACATAAAACAGTATGCCGCAAAAAAAGATATTGAAATCTGTCAGGCTTACGAGGATTCTGTAATGGCTTTAAAACAGGAGGAGATTTCTTCGGACTGCATAAAGGCAAAATCTTTGTACTTGCGGTGCGCTTTATTTCCTCTTTATCCGCGGCTTACTCATTCACAAGTCGCTAAAATAGTGAAAGTTTTGGGAACTTTGCCGTAAAGAATGAAAAATTGCCTTATAATTGTAAACACTCACAAAAAAGAGTCTCAGGAAATGGGTCAGTTTATTTCTGAATATCTAAAAAGGAAAAAAATTGATTCAACTATTTTTTCATTTGACGGATTTTCTGAGGCGGAAAAATTTGATAATTCAAAAACTAATCCTTTTTTGTCCGCGGATTTTGTAATAACTCTTGGTGGCGATGGAACTGTTCTTTTTGCGGCGCGTGGCTGCGTTGAACGAGGAATTCCTGTCTTTCCGATAAATTTTGGAGAATTTGGATTTATAGCCAGCATTCAAAAAGATGAATGGAAATGCGAACTTGATTCATTTTTGGAAGGAAAGGCGAATATTGTTGAGCGGAATATGCTTCAGGCGGTTGTGATAGACGGAAAGTCCGGGAAAGATGTTTATTCAGGAATTGGATTGAACGATATTGTCATAAGCGCGAAAATGGCGAGCCGAACAATTCTTATGGGCGTTGATTTTAATTATGTCAGTCTTGGGCAATTTAAGGCGGATGGAATTATTGTCTGCACGGCGACTGGTTCAACAGCGTATTCATCTTCTGCAGGTGGACCTATCGTTGATCCTACAATGGATGCTATTATTCTTACGCCAAAAAATTCATTTTCACTTTCCAGCCGTCCTTTGGTTTTGAATCCGCACGGTGAACTTGAGATAAAAATTCTTCCTTCGCGGGAATCTGATATTATAATTACGCTTGACGGTCAAAAACCTTTTGATATTCACGAAGGTGATTGCATAAAAATCCGTCAAATTTCAAAAAAAGTAAAACTTGTAGGCTGCACAGCTGAACGATTTTACGAAGCTCTTCAGTCAAAACTGAACTGGTCAGGAGGTCCTCATGCTTGAAGATCTTTCAATTAAAGATTTTGCGATTATTGAAAATGAACACATAGAATTTTCAAATGGTTTTACAGTTCTTTCCGGCGAAACTGGTGCTGGTAAATCAATTCTGATTGGCGCGCTTTCGTTTCTTCTTGGTGGAAAAGCTGATGTGAACCAGATTCGTTCTGGTTGCCACGAGGCTCAGGTTTCAGGAACTTTTTTTCTTGATTCAAATGAAAATCAGAATCCTGCTGTTGAATGGCTGAACGAGCACGGAATTGAAACTGAAAACAACAGAATCCTTTTGAGGAGATATATTCGCGACAATGGACGCGCCGGGGCTTGGATTGGTTCAACGCCTGTAAACCGTTCGGACTTGGCGGATTTTTCTTCATTTTTGGTTGATATTCACGGTCAGCACGAGCATCAGTCGCTGATGCGGGTTCCTGAACACAGAAAATTCCTTGACGCGCGTGCGGGAATTGTGCCGGAAGTAAACGCTTTTACCGCGCTTTATATGGAACTTGTTGAAAAACGAAAACTTCTTGCCCAGCTTAATTCTTCAGATGCGGACAGAGCAAGAAAAATTGATATGTATAATTTTGCGGTAAATGAAATTGAAGACGCAAAGCTGAAACCTGAAGAAGATGTTCAGCTTGAAGAAGAGGAAAACCGGCTTTCTTCGTATGAAAAACTTTTTGAAGGCGTCGATTCTATCCGGAATATGCTGGATGGCGGTGAAGAATCTGTTGTTTCGCTGCTGAAAAAAATCCGCCGCGAAAGCCAGAATATTTCCTCGCTGGATAAATCTCTTTCCAATCTTGACACGCGTATTGAATCGGCTTTTTACGAGTTGAACGATATTTCCGAAGAATTTGGAGCGTATGCGAATAAACTTGTTTACGATCCGTCCCATCTTCAGGAAGTGCAGGACAGGCTTTCTTTGATTTATAATCTGAAGAAAAAATATGCTTCCAGCCAAAGCGCGCCGTTGAAAGAAGTTTTTGACTATTATGAAAATGCCCAGAAATCGCTTGAACAGCTTGGAGCAGGCGCTGAAAACAAAGATGAACTGATGAAAGCCGTTTCTGAGCTGGAGAAAAAAGTTTATCTTGCCGGAAAAAATCTTTCAGAAAAACGCCGCGCCACAGGTGACAACCTCGCTTCTGAAGTTGAATCTCTTCTGAAAAACCTAGGAATGAACGGAACTCGTTTTGCGGTCAGCATTACTGCAAAACCTGGCGATGAACTTGAGCAGAAATGCGGTCCTTATGGATTTGACAATATTGAATTTCTTATCAGCGCGAATCCCGGTTCTCCGCTTTTGCCGCTTGCTAAAATCGCTTCGGGCGGTGAAATTTCCCGCGTAATGCTTGCGCTGAAAACGATTTTTGCCCAGAATGATCCGGTTCAGACTCTTGTTTTTGATGAGATTGACACAGGAATCGGCGGTGAAGTCGCGGTTGCTGTCGGCTCCCACATGAAGGCTCTTGCAAAAAATCGTCAAATTTTCTGCATTACGCATCTTGCCAGCATTGCAGTTTATGCCGATAATCAGATTAAGATTGAAAAAGGTGTTGCGGAAGGACGAACTGTTTCCAATGTTCACCCGATTCAAGGAGAAGAGCGTGTTGCGGAAATTGCGAGAATGCTTTCTGGCGATGCAGATTCTGCGGCTTCCATTGAACACGCAAGGGCGATGCTTGAAAAATATTCAGGGGGATTTTAATGGCAAAAATTTCAGAATCAACGCGGCTTGAATTTGCAGAGACAATAAAACCATATCAAAGCAAAATCATAGCGATTCTCGCAAAAGAAAAAACAACTTTGAACAGCATAAACGGAAATGCGCCGGATTCCTGCTACAAAAAACTCATGCTTTGCGACGATATGATTTACGTGGCTTCCCTTTACATGGCGCAAAACAGCCTTTCCTTGAAAATTCTGGAAGTTAAAAACAATGATGCGTTGAATGAAGCGAGAAAAATTCTCTATAAAGCGATAATTTATCTTGAGGAACTTGTTACAAATATAATTGATGTTCCATATTCAGAACTTGCAAAATATCATGAGGCAATAAAAGACAAGACAATTCAGGAGCGTTATTATCTTGTCCGAAAACTTGGGCTTGCTGTAACGTTGCTGGAAGATGCTTTTGGTGACAATTCAAAGTGGAAATGGTCGTTTGTTGAGCTAAAAGGACGTTTTGCTGTTGTTGCAAAAAATCTGATTGATATGAGAAGTGCTGTAAAATCGTATTTCAATCCAAATGATGAAGATTATGAAACTACAGTTCTTTACATCCGTCTGATTGGAAAACTTTTGGATTCTTCTGCGGCTGGTTACCGTGATAAATATGAGCTTTCAACGCGCCGAATCGATGATATGCGCAATGCCATAAAATTTCTGCTTGCGCGCCACAAGCTTGCTCTTGCAATCGGCGACAAAAATATTGCGGAAGAAATAAAAAAGAAGGCGATTGTCTGGAAGGAAAAAATGGATTCAGACCAAAAGTCCGGTTCAAGCCGCTAGCAGGAAAATAAAATGTTCAGTCAGAAATTTGCGCTAAAACTTTTTGAAGGTTTTTCAATCCAGCGATGGACTGATTTGGTGCGTCCTTTTGACCTTGTTGAAATGGATAAAGCCGCCGAAAAAATGGTTTTGGGCTATATCATTGGAAAATATGAGGAAAATAAAGGGAATTTCATTGACTGGACATGGATGATTTACGCCTCGCTGTTCGATTTGCTTTCAAAAATTGCGCTTTGTGATATAAAAGCTCCAGTTCTTGATATGCTGAAACGCGAATACACTCAGGAATATCTTCATCTGAATGAATGGGTCCTGAAACTGTATAAGCCTCTGCTTTGCGACAAGGAACTTTTTTCAAAATTTACGATTTATACAGGGCAAAAAGCTGGGCAAATCCCGATTCCGGAAAAATCCCGGCTTGCCTACAGAGTTTTTTCTGCGGCAAATAAATTTGCTACTCTCCGTGAACTTCAGATGCTGAAAACAGTGAATGAGGCGGAACGCCTTGAGCAGATAAACCGTGAGCTTCAGGAGCAGATTCAGCATTATCTGGATCTTGCGGGAATGCAGAATCTTGTGACTCATCAGCGTTCATATTCTTTACTTTTAAAAATTGAGCAGCTTCGCTTTCAAATCCGGTGGAACCAGACGCCGCGAGTTCCGAAGACTTCTGTTCTTGGGCATTGTTTTTTTGTTGCGATTTTGACTCTTCTTCTTTGCCGCGAAAGTGGCGTGAAAATGTCAGAGAAACGGATTATAAATAATTTTTTTACAGGACTTTTTCATGATTTGCCGGAAGCGGTTACGCGCGATATAATTTCTCCTGTCAAGCAGGCGACTGATGAACTTCCAAATATTGTAAAAAAAATTGAGGATGAAATTGTGAGCAAGGAATTGGTTCCGCTGATGGAGTCGTTTTTTGCCGATGAGCTTATGTATTTTACAAGCAACGAATTTGCAAACCGGATAAAAAATTCAAAAGGGCAGACGGAAGTTGTTTCTTGGCAGGAGTTGAATGAAAAATATAATTCCGCGGAATTTTCGCCGGTAGATGGAAGAACTGTTCGCATTGCAGATCATATTTCTGCGCTTATGGAAGCGGACATTTCAATAAAACACGGAATTACTTCTGACCATTTGAAATTTGGAAGAAAAAATATGCTTGAAAATTATCCGGTTGGAAAAATCATAAACGGAATTGATGCAGGAAAAATTTTCAAGGAAATCTCTGGAAGTTAGAATTCAAATTTTTACGATTTTGTCTTTTTAATCAGGTAATGATGTTCAGAAAATCTGCCGATAATGAAAGTATGAAAATTTCAAAGATGTTAAAATCAGTCAATGTTGCATTTATTCTTTTTTCGTTGTGTTGTTTCAGTCTGTCTGCTGATTCATCTTATATTGTAAAAAAAGGCGATACACTTTATTCAATAAGCAGAAAATATCAGATTACGGTTCCTGAACTTAGGGCTGCAAATAATCTTTCTGAAAATGATGTCCTGAAAGTTGGCGTAAAACTTGTGATTCCTTCTGCGGACATTGAGAATGCGGTTGCGCTTTCTGCCTCAAAAACAACAGAAACGAAGCCTAATGTCTCTTCAAAATCTGCGACTTCGTACATTGTTCAAAAAGGCGACACATTGTATGGAATTGCAAGAAAATATAACATAAAACTGAATGAGCTTCTTTCCCTGAACAATCTGGATAATTCTTCAACAATAAAAATCGGACAGAAAATTCTTGTGCCTGCTGGAAATTCCTCTTCAACTTCTGCTGTTGCTTCTAGCTCAGGAACAAATTCCAATAAAACTCAAGTTTCTGCGAAAACTGAAAAAACATCTTCTTCAAGTGCAAACAAACCGGCTTCCGGCTCAAATTCTTCCTCTGGCTCGGTTTCTTCTCAAGGAATTTCTTGGCCTCTTTTAAATCCGGTTGTAAAAAACATAAGCGGAAAGGTTAGCGGCGTTCAGCTTACAGGAAAAGACAATGAATCTGTTGTTGCCGTGCGCGAGGGAACTGTAATGTATACAGGCGTTTACCGCGGATTTGGCGAGGTTATATTTGTTCAGTCAAAAACTGGACTGATTTATTCGTATTCCGGGTTGAATAAAGTTTCGGTTAAAAAAGGCGATTATGTTGTTTTTGGTGCAGAAATCGGAAAAACTGGCCGCGGAAATGATTCCAGCATAAAATTTATGGTTTTCCAGAATGGAATGCCTATAAATCCGGCATCAGCTCCACGCGGATAAATTATTTCTGCCTGTCTGCGCTGACTTTTATAAGCTCAAGAAAAATATTTCCGCAGATTTTCGCGTCATCGTATGCGCGGTGGGCAGCTTTTACATCAATATTGAAAAAATCTGCCAAAAATGGCTGGTTGTATTTTGAAAGTTCTGGAAGTGCCCAGCGGGCAAATCCCAAAGTGTCTATAACCTGATTTTTGTTTTCTTCCATTCCGGCGCGTGCAAGTTCTGCCTGCAAAAAACGCATGTCAAAATGTGCATTGTGCCCGACAATTATTGTATCTTTTATAAAATCGCAAAATGAAGGCAAAATCTCTTTTATTACAGGCTGATTTTTTACCATTTCGTCTGTTATATGGCTTATCTCCACACATTCGGAAGGAATCTGTGTTTCTGGATTTATTAAAGTGTTGAAAGTTGAGACACATCCGTTGCAGTTAAATTTCACCGCTCCAATCTCAATGATTCTGCAGGTTTGACAGCTGAGACCGGTTGTTTCTGTGTCAAAAGCGACAAATGTCTCGCCTGATTTTACAAGACGAAACATTTGCCGATAATCCTTCAGGATTTTATTTGCTAGCGGCATCAAGAAGCTCGTTTATGTCTGAAGTTATTTTGTCGCAGAGTGCGGCTGCTTCTTTTTTTGCTTCAGAAAGTGCTTCATCTGATGAACCGTTTACATCAGTTCTTGTATTGATGTAGAACTTGATTTTTGGCTCTGTCCCAGACGGACGTGCAGAAACTATTGTGCCACCTTCAAGGAAGAACTGCAGAACATTGCTTTTAGGGAATGAAAGCGCAGTTTTTTCAGAAGGATTTGCAGGATTGTATTCTGTTGAAGTCTGGATATCGCGGATTTTAAGAACTGTTTTTCCAGCCAAAGTCTTAAGTCCTTCATTGCGGAGCTTAGACATGATTCCAGCCATTGTTGCAACTCCAGCTGAGCCTGGGAAATTCTTTGAGATAGCGCGGTCTTCAAAATATCCGAATTCTTTGTACAAATCATCAAGGTGCTCAAGAATACTCTTGCCTTTTGAACGCCAGTACATTGTCATTTCTGCGCACATTGCAGCCGCAGAAACTCCGTCTTTGTCCATTACTTCTGTTTCAACTTTGTATCCGTAAGATTCCTCAAGACCGAAAACGTAATGACCGATTCCTTTTGCTTCTCGTTCAGCTTCGATTGCGGCAATCCATTTGAATCCTGTAAGACATTCGAGCATTTCAACGCCGTATTTCTTGCAGATATAATCACCGAACGGAGAAGTTACAATTGAGCGGATGCAGTAAGAGTCTGTTGGAAGTTTTCCAAGTTCTTTTCGTGTAAGGAAAATGTAATCCATCAGAAGTCCGCCCATCTGGTTTCCTGAAAGAAGAACGAAATTTCCATCTTTGTCCGGGAATGCGGTTCCGAATCTGTCTGAGTCCGGGTCTGTAGCCATTACGCAGTCAGCTTTTGTTGCTGTTCCAAGCTCAACAGCCATTTTCATGGCTGGTTTTTCCTCTGGGTTTGGTTTTTCTACAGTAGGGAAGTTTCCATCTGGGTTTCTCTGCTCAGGAACAGTTTTTACTGTAAGTCCAAGGTCTCCAAGAACTTTTTCAACGTGCATTGCGCCAGTTCCGTGGAGCGGTGTGTAGACAACATTTACATTTTTTGCGTATTCTTTGATAAGTTCAGGGCGGAAAAGCTGTTCCTTGCACATTGCCCAGTATTTTTCATCAACTTCAGAGTCAATAAGAACAAGTTTTCCTGATTTTATTGCTTCTTCTTTTGAAATTGTCTTTACGCTTGTTACTTTGTTTACTTCTTCAACAATTCCTACATCATGCGGCTCGATAACCTGTGCGCCATCGTTCCAGTAAGCCTTGTATCCGTTGTAAATTTTAGGATTGTGGGAAGCTGTAACAACAACGCCAGTGTCAGCCTTGAAGTAGCGGATTGCGTAAGAAAGTTCCGGAGTAGGGCGAAGTCCTGTGAAAAGATATGCCTTGATTCCGTTTGCCGTAAAAATCAATGCGGTCGCCTCTGCAAAAACATCAGAATTTTTTCGGCTGTCGTAAGCTACAACTGCGCTCAATGTTCCAGCTTTTGCTTTTTCTGGGAATGCCTTGATTACGTAGTTTGCAAGCCCCTGTGTCGCAAGATTGATTTCAAGCGTGTTCATGCGGTTTGTTCCGCCGCCCATGATTCCGCGCAGACCGCCTGTACCAAATTCAAGTGTACGGTAAAAACGGTCTTCAAGTTCTGTAAAATCTTCTTTTGCAATAAGTTCTTCAACTTCTTTTCGGAAGCGTTCATCTTTTTCTGCTGCAATATATTCTTTTGCTCTTTTAAGGATTTCTGCCTTGTCCATTATTTAGTCTCCTGTTGAAAATCAGTCAAAAATAATTCATTAAAACTATACAGAATTTTCAATTATTGTAAAAGGCTTTTGAAAAACTTTTTTTAATTGATGAACTGTTATCTATATTATATTTTGTTGTTTTTGCACGGATTATCTGATAAAATATCTATAATGAATAGCAACGCGTTTGATTATGGTTCATTTTCCGTGGTTCATAAGCCGATTTCTGATGGAAAAATTCCGTTTGAATTTCCAGGTGAATTTAAACCTGTTGTCTTTACAGAAAAACAGAAAAAGCAGTTCAGAAAATTTGCACTAAAAGCTGAAAAAATCAATGAGAAAAAAGAACGCATTGCAAAAAAACAGGCGCTCCGCAGCCAGATTCAGGCGGAAAAACAGCGTAAAAAAAAGGAACTTGAATCTTCGCGCGTAAAACATCCGATTGGCGTAAAACTTATCAGCATTATTTCTGCGATTGTTGTTGTTTCTTTGGGCGGACTTGCGTGCCTTGTCGCCGGATTTGTAAGCAAGGACACGATTCAGACGGCGCGGCAAAACAATTTTGTAATAAATTCAAGGATGGCTTCTGAGCTGGAAAACAGAATTGATAATGTTGTTTCCACTGTTTCAACTTTTGTTGAGCTTGTGAAAAATGCTGAGGGCGAAGGGAATAAAACTGCCGCAAAGGAATTTTCATCAGGTTTCTTTAAGAAAAATCCGGAAGTCATTGCGATTACACTTCCTGCATCTGATTCGACGTTTGTTAATTTTCAGTTTCTGGGCGAGAATGAGCTTGATGAATCCATTGTGAATTCCTATATTTTGACAGAAGATGAAAGCGTTTTGTCCGCGGCTCAGGGAAATTTTGTAACGCAGAATGCCTCGCCGTTTTTCAAAGTGCCGGTTCTTGCGTTGTTTTATCCGGTTTTTGACCAGAAAGATGAAAATTCCGTTGCGGTTTTGTTTTCCGCGGAAAAAATTGTCGAGACTTTTTCTTCTGAAAGCATAAATAAATCTCTTTTTGTGAATGAAAACGGAATCGTCCTTGTTTCTTCTGATGTTCAGGAAACGATGAATGCGGCGGATTTTGGAAAAAGTCAGGTTGTCCAGGAAATGCTGAAAAGCAAGGATTTTAGCACTCAGCTTGGAAACCGACAGAATGATTTTTCGGATGCTGAAACTTTTAAGAATTCAAATAATAAGAATGTAAAATATATCGGCGCGTTCAACAAGATTGGAAAAGGAAATGCTGGCGTTGTGACTGTTGTTCCGACCCATAAAATTCTTGAGGAGACAAGAAAAATCACAATGCTGATTGCCTTGCTTGCGGTTGCGATTCTTGCGATTGTAATTATGATAATCTGGTTTTTCTCAAAAACGATGAGCGTTCCGCTGAAGCAGCTTACTGCGGTTGTGAATCAAATCAATAAAGGTGATTTTAACACAGAACTTTTCGGCAATTTAAAGACTCGTGATCATGATGAAATTGGTGTTCTTATAAACAGCACAAAAAACGAGCGTGAGATTTTAAATACTTTTACAAAACTTACAAATAAAGGTGTAACGCAGGCGATTATCAGAAAAGAAATTGACTTTGACCCGCATCTAAAAGATATTACAATATTTTTCAGCGATATTCGTGGATTTACCGCAATTTCCGACGGTTTCAAGAACAAGTTCGGCGACCGCAGCGCGGCGGAAATCATAAATTTTCTGAACGACTATATTAGCCGGATGGTAAGCTGTATAAAACGTACCGGCGGAACTGTTGACAAATTTGAAGGCGACGCGATTATGGCCTGCTGGGGCGTTTTGCGTCAGGAGCCGCTGGATTGGGAAAATCTTCCTGATGATGATCCTAAAAAAATTGAGATGAAGGCAAAACACGATGAATATGTAAAGGAAGATGCTCTTTCCGCGGTCAAGGCTAGCCTTGCGATGCGTTATTCGCTTATGGAATACAACAAGGAGGCGGCTCGATTTACAGAAGCGCACGCAAAAGATTCTGATTCAGTTTATAAGCCGCAGATAAAAATCGGGCGTGGAATAAATTCCGGGCGCGCAACTGTAGGTTTTATGGGCTCGTATGATAAAATGGAATTCACTTCAATTGGTGATGCGGTGAATCTTGCGAGCCGTACAGAATCTTCAAACAAACCGTGCGGAACGGACATGCTTATAACTGAAGACACTTACAATATCCTGAAAAAAGATTATATAAAATGCGAGGAAAATAATTTTTCCATAAAACCGGAAAATCAGGCTGATGAAATTGTCGTTGAAAAAATTCCGGTAGGATTTGAAGTTAAAGGAAAAGGAATCCAGCATTTTTACGGCGTTGTGAATATGCCGAATTTTGATATTTCAGGATTTTTTGAAGAAATTCTACCAGGTTTCACAATTGATTCTGACTGTGAAAAAGTTCTTGGCCCGAAAGGTCCTAAAACTATTGCAGAAGTGCGTTCTTTGCTTGGAATTGCAACTCCGGATTTTGAAAAGGTGAACTTAAATGAGGAAGAAAACAAAATTCAAGTCGCATCTAAGTGATTTTTTTATAGTTTTAGTTTGCCTTTCAGTCTGTGCGGTAAGTCTGTATTTTTTCTGGCGCGAACTTAATCATTCAACTGTGCGGAATGACAAAGAAAAAATCGCGACCATCTATTTTAAACAGAAAATAGCGCAGCGTCAGTTTGATGACAGCGTTGTTTGGGAGCGGCTTTCGCAAAATTCTCCGCTTTACAACAAAGACACGATTTATACTTCTGATTTTTCGCAGGCGATTGTAAAATTCAATGACGGAACTCAGCTTGAACTGAATGAAAACACAATGCTCAAACTTTCTTATTCAGAAAAGGGCGTTGAAATAAATGTTTCTGGCGGCGACATTCAGATTGACGGCTCAAAGTCGAAAAGCAAAAAAGAGCTTGCGGTTTCAATGCAAAATGGAACAACTGTAAAATTGGATTCAGGAAGTACAGTTTCATTGAAATCTGATGCGGCAAGCGGTGTGAATAATATTGAAGTTCAAGGCGGAACTGCAAAAATTGAAACAAAAAATGGAGATTCTGGAAAAATATCTTCCGGCGAAAGCATAAATATAGAAGAAACAGGAGCAATTTCCAAAAATCCGATAACTGTCACTTCTATCTCAAAAAATCTGAATCTTTTAAAGTTTGATGAAAAGGAAATTCCTGTAAAACTTCAGTGGAAACTTTCAGAGCAAGAAAAAAATCCTAAAGTCATTGTTCAGATTTCCGGCGCAAAAGATTTTTCAAAAATTACAAAAACTTATGCGACTTCCGGCGACAATATTGAGATTCCTGTTTCTTCCGGAACTTTTTATTGGCGGATTTTTACAGAAGATGAAAAAGACAAACCTTCTGCCGGAAAAATTTCTGTAAAAGATGTAGCACCGATTGAAATTATTTCACCGGTTGCGGCTTCTGAATTTCGTTACAGAAATGATTTTCCTTCTATTTTGTTGCGCTGGAACGGAAGCGAATACGCCGACTATTATAAAATTGAAATTTCCACTTTGCGCGACATGAAAAATATTGTTTTTTCTGAAAAAGTGAATGGAAATTCGCTCGCGGTAAAAAATCTTTCCGCCGGGGAATATTTTTGGCGCATAACTCCGTTTTTCACGTTGAATGACACAGGTTACACTTCCCCTAGCGAAGTAAAATCATTTTCAGTTGTAAAAAATGAACAGATAAAACCGCCCGCGCTTTCCATTCCTGCTGACGGCGCAAAATTGACTTATACAGATTCTC
>CAVBXG010000002.1:0-81393 GCA_963599585.1 bacterium | reverse complement strand
AGTTGTAGACCGGCTTTCCGTCTCCGAACGGGTCATCAAGGCAGATGAACACAACATAGGATTCCTTGAGTTCCCTGAAACTCTCGCCGCGGTTCAGGTGGTCGATATCCATCATGCTCTGGTAGTAGCGCATGCGCAGTCCTTCGTCCTTCTTGATTACAGTTTGCATTTCTATGTCAATAACCTTATCTTCATCTTCAAGATATGCATCAAGCCGGATTCCTTTGCCGTTGTAAAGCTCATCGAGTGAATACTGCGAGGTGACAAATTCAATCTTCCTGACCTTGATTCCTAGAAGGTTCTGCACGACGCCTTTTGCGATTTCAGGATTTCGCATGATTTTACTGAAAAGAAAATCATCCGTGAAAAACAGCTCATCGTAAGGTTTCATGGTGTATTTAGATTCTTTTTGCATATTTTGCTCCTATAAAAAGTCAAGATTAAAACTTCAGTTTTAGGATTGACTTTTTAAGCCCGTTCGCAATGAAATGAGAATGGGCAAATGATAAAGAAGTTTGCGACGCAAACTTTTAAAGATAAAAACAGACGTCATTTTCGGCTGTTTTTATCTTATTTCCTGTATAGTTAACGCAAAAAAAATGCAGAAAATGAAATAAACCACAAAAAATTTCGCAAGTTTTTGTAAAAAAACTTGGCAGAAGGTTGATGTAGCTCGCGTATGAAGATTTTGTGCATTTTGGATAGCAAATGTCTGTGACTTTTAGGCAGAAAAATTACAGTTTGCTGGTGGAACTTGCGGGTAGTTCAGATACTTGCAAAGAAAAAGTTTATATAAATATCAATTTTTGAAGATTCAAATGGTAAGCTGAGTGCTTCAAAAAAGGAATTAGTTTTTATCTTCCAATGAGAATTGTAAGTTCATTGGAAGATATTGTTGTTTTTGCAAAGGAAACCACTTGGTTTCTTGCGGAAAAATATTTAATTTAATCCATCAAGACCAAGTGGTTTTCTGGTGAAAATTACATTTTCTGCTTGATTTCTTGAACTTCTTCAAGTGAAAGACCTGTGCATTCCGCGATTATCTCTGCTGAAATATTTTTATTCAGCAGCTTTTGTGCGGTATCAATAGCTTTCTTCTTGGCACCTTCCTTTAAGCCGGCTCGTCTTGCATCGTGAAGTGGCAGTGCATCCATCATATAGTCGCTCCTGAATATCTCGTTGATTTTGAGCCTTTCGACACGCTGTTCAATGTATTCTGTAAAATGGTCGGAAGGCTTTCCGCTACAAAGATAACCCAAGAAGCCTTTTATTTCAAGATTTTTCTCCGAGGCAAAGGCACGGGCATTGAAGAAGA
Source organism: bacterium (assembly GCA_963599585.1). Taxonomy (GTDB): domain Bacteria; phylum Spirochaetota; class Spirochaetia; order Treponematales; family Treponemataceae; genus Treponema_D. Next base: position 80,078 of record CAVBXG010000002.1, on the reverse strand, counting down.
GCTTGTTGATTCCATCATCTAAGATAAAACCGTCCTTTTCTTTGCAGGCAGTTTTGAATGTGTAGACTGGAAAACCTAACCCGAACGGATCTTTTGTGCAGAGGAAAATAACGTAGCTTTCCTTGAGAGTTTCATACTCGCAGCCGGAAATCAGGGAGTCAACGTCTATCATGCTCTGGTAGTAGCGCATGCGCCGTGGCAAATCGTCCGGGATTGTTGTCTGCATTTCAATGTCAAAGATTCTATCTGAATCCTTTACGTAGACATCCAGGCGGATTCCGTGTGCGCTGTAATAAGGGCGTATTTCCTTCTGCAACTCAGGATATTCGATTTTTTCAACTTTGATTCCAAGGAGACGCTCGATAACGCCCTTGCACAAATCCGGGTTCTGCATCACGCGGCAGAACATGAAGTCGTCGGTGAAGCGGAGTTCCTCGACCGGCTTGATTCTGTAGATTTTATTTTCAATGTTTTTCATATACATAGTTAACGCAAAAAAGTTGCAGAAAATGAAATGTTTCACAAAAAAATTTGCAAGTTTTTACAAAAAAACTTGGTAGCAGGTTAGAACGACTTGTTGGTAAAGTGATTGCAACCTGCGTACGGAAATGGAACACAATTTCTTGTGCGTTTTGCGCAGCAAAAGGCAGTAGCAGGTTTAAGGAACTTTTAGGCAAAAAGATTATAACCTGCGTACTGTAGACCATTCTATTTTGTTACTGTAAACATAATATTTTCAGTAACAAAATATTTTCCTGAGTTAAACAGAATATTATATTCCCAATAACAAAACATCATGTTTTCAGTAACAGAATATTATGTTTTGTTAAACAAAATACTTTGGTCTTGTTACTGAAAAAAATCAGAATTTCAAAAAAATCCCACATCCTTCGATATTTAGGCATCGAAAAATGTGGGAAATTCCAGCCGCACTAAATTACTGTTTAATTTGCGCCGTACTGCTTGTAGTATTCGTCGATTGAGGCTTTTATTTCTGGAGTGATAATTTTTTTGTCGCCGTTTGTGTAAAGCGCGTCAACAACGTCTTGCATTGAAACAATTGCTTTTGCCGGGAATCCATATTTTTCAGTTATTGTTTCAAGCGCAGATTTTGTTGAATCAGCGGCTTTTTCCATTCGGTTCAGGCTTACGATTTCTCCAACGATTTTTATTCCGCCTGGAACTGTTTCCTGGGCTTTTATTTTTGGATAAGTCTCATCAATTGATTTTCCAGAAGTTGTAACGTCTTCGATTATAACAACTTTATCGCCATCTTTGATTTTGTAGCCAAGCAATGCACCTTTGTCCGCACCGTGGTCTTTTTCTTCTTTTCTGTCTGAGCAATATTTGATTTCCTTTCCGTAAAGTTTTGAATAAGCTACAGCTGTTACAACTGCAAGCGGAATTCCTTTGTAAGCCGGGCCAAAGAAAACATCAATGTCATCACCAAAATTGTCGTGGATTGCCTTTGCGTAAAATTCTCCAAGGCGGGCAAGCTGACTTCCTGTTACATAAGCACCGGCATTCATAAAAAATGGACTTTGCCGACCGCTTTTCAATGTGAATGAACCGAATTTCAAAACCTGACATTCAACCATAAAATCAATAAATTCTTTTTTGTATTGTTCCATGCTTTTATTTTACTGAAAGATTTTTGTAAGATAAAGAGCGTTGTGTTTTTCTGAGTTGAATTTTTGATTAACTTGCGTTGAATTATCGGGTATAATTGAAGAATAAATATTGAATTTTAAAGCAAAAGAAATGAAAGCGTAAGCGAATTTGCAATTTGCGAAGACTTTGTGCGATTGAAAAAATTAAAGTTGCAGAGCAACCCGAAACACTACAAGCGTAGCGCGAGCACAACCGTCTGGAACAAGGGTTAGCAAGCTAACCTATGTAAATCCGCTGAGAGCGTTTTTTTTTCAATCAATAAAATTCAATATTTTTATAAATTATTAGGAGCAAGTTAAGTGGCGATTAGAAAAATTCTTTTGTGTGCGGTTTTTGCGATTTTGGGCAGTTTTTCAGTTTTTGCAAAAAAAAATGTGCAGGTTGTAACTTATCAGCCTGAATTCAAGCTGAACAATATAAATAAACGGCTTGGCTATCAGTTGCTGGAAGACGGAAAAATCGTTTTTGTTTTTGATTCTTCAAGGTTCGGAATAAAAACTCCAAAACGAGTCTTCCTTGAAGGTTCATTCAATGGCTGGGCAAAAAAGAACAGCAGCTGGGAACTTGAAAAATATAAATATTCAACATGGACTTATGAATGTAACCTTGAAGATGTAATGGTTCCAGGAAATTCAGGTTTTCCAGAATTTAAATTCTATGTAATTGCAGAAGTTGAATACGAAGTCCGCATTGTAGAAGCAACAAGCATCCGTAAAAAAGATGAGATAATGGAACCTTCAATGCCAAATCCGTTCCCGGGATTTTTGATGGCAACCAACAGTCTTATTCTTTTGCCAGAAGATAATCCTTCGGTTGTTATTGAAAACACAAAAACTGCGGAAAAACTTAAAAAATTAAAGCAGTTCAACCTTGAAAATCCGCAGGATGTTGCGACAATTTCAAATTTCAGGCTTGTTCCGGGAACTACAAAACTTTTCCGCGGTTATCATCCGTATAAAATTTCCCGCCCGAATTATGACACAGAAGAAAAACGTATTGCTTTGGTAAACAAGCAGCTCAAAGATAATGGAATAAAATCAATAATCACACTTTCCGGCGATGAATCAATTGATGTAAAAAAAGAGCAGATTTCAGTTTATGTCAGCGATATTCGGCAGGCTGGAAATCAGCTTTTTATAAAAACCAGCTACAACACAGTTTATTACGCTTCAAATTCCCGCGAATTTGGAAATATGATTGCGGATGTTATCCGTTTTATCGGTTCGCATCCGGGACCGTATTATGTTCATTGCCGCCTTGGAACAGACCGGACTGGCGTTGTGAGCGCGAATCTTGCGGCTTTGTGCGGAGCTTCATGGGAAGAAATTGCCGCGGATTATCAAAAAACAAACGAGATGGGAATAAGAGAATTCCGCGATTACCGGCTTCTTCAGTATTCATTTGAAAAAATGCTTGGAAAAAAGATTTCAGGGATTGAAGATTTGCAGAAAGAAGTTTCAGACTATTATCTGCGTGAAAAATTCATTACGCAGGCGGAACTTGATTCATTGTTGAAAAATCTGAAGTAAAAATAAAAACCGGCTGAATAAGCCGGTTTTTTGAAACAAAATTACTTTGTTTTTTTTGTAACAACAACAGAGTTGTCAGCATTTGAGTAAGGTGCTGGAATATATTTATCAGCTTTCCAGTCGTTTTCCCACTTGTATCCGTCGAGCAAATAACGGAACTGATATTCTTTATCAACATCCAAAGTCAATTTAACAGAAAAAGAGCCGTCTTTGCCTTTCTTCATCGGTGTGTCGGTACTGCTCCAGCTGTTAAAATCTCCGGCGATATTAACTGTTTTTGCACCCTGCGCTGCTTCTGAAGAAACTGTAAATGTAACATTACATTTGCCATCTTTTGAAAAAGTTTTCTTAAGTGACATTTTTATTCCTCCTAAGGACATTTATAACTCGAATAAGTATACTTCATTTTGTAAAATGACACAATCGAAAATGGTAAATTTATTGTAAATCGCGCTTTGGAATGGTTTTTATAGATAATTTTTTTCATTTGTATTAAGATAGAAATAGTATTTTGATTTGAAGGAAATATTGGTTATGTTTAAGATTCTTGAAAAACGCAAGCTGTCGGAAGCTTCCGCAACTTGGTACATGAAGGTTGAAGCTCCAGAAATTGCTAGAAACCGAAAAGCCGGTCAGTTTATTATTTTGCAGGTTGACGCAGAATTTGGCGAAAGAATTCCACTTACAATTGCTGATGCAAATGCTGAAGAAGGCTGGATTGCACTTGCGTTTCAGGCTGTTGGTGCAACATCTTATAAACTTTCACTTAAAAATGTTGGCGATGAACTTGCCGCTTTGCTCGGTCCGCTTGGAAATCCTTCTGTAATTGAAAAAAAAGACGGTCCGGTTGTTGTTGTTGGCGGTGGTTTTGGCGTTGCTCCATGTTATCCGATTGTTCAGGCTCATAAAGCAATCGGAAATAAAGTTATTGTTGTAATTGCAGCCCGCACAAAAGATTTGCTTATTTATGTTGATGAAATGAAGGCGATTGCCGATGAAGTTATAATCATGACTGATGACGGTTCTGCAGGACGACAGGGTGTTTCAACAGTTCCGTTAAAAGAAATGTGCGAATCTCAGACTCCGCCGGCGGAAGTTATTGCGATTGGTCCTCCGATTATGATGAAATTTTGCGCGCTTACAACAAAACCTTACAATGTTCCAACAACAGTTTCTTTGAACACAATTATGATTGACGGAACTGGAATGTGCGGTGGCTGCCGTGTTTCTATTGGTGGCGAGACAAAATTTGTTTGCGTTGACGGACCGGAATTTGATGCTCATCAGGTTGACTGGGATAACATGATGATGCGTATGAAATCTTTTAAGGCACGCGAGGCGGAAGATTTCCACAAATGCAAACTTGAAGCTCAGGCAGACGCTTTGGCAAAATAATTATGTTTTTGGCAGGCAGAACATTTTTTTGTTGTGTTCATTGAGCTTGTCGAAATGATATTTTGGAGAATTATATGTCACATAAAACTATAGAAGAACTGAATAAGATTGCCGAAGGAGAACTGGCAAAAATTCAAGGAAAAGAACTTACAAATAAGGACAGAATGGCAATTCCGCAGCAGGAAATGCCTAGCCGCGAACCAAAAGAACGTGCCCGACAGATGGCGGAAGTTGCGCTTGGTTACACAGAGGCTCAGGCAGTTGTTGAAGCAAACCGATGTCTTCAGTGCAAAAATATGCCTTGTATAAATGGATGTCCTGTTGGCGTAAAAATTCCGCAGTTTATTGCAAAAATTGCTCAGAAAGATTTTAAGGGCGCGGTTGACACAATCAAGGAAACTTCGTTGCTTCCTGCGATTTGCGGTCGCGTTTGTCCGCAGGAAAAACAGTGCCAGGGACAGTGTACAGTAGGAAAGGTTTACAAGTCTGCTGAAAAAGCTGTTTCAATCGGTCGTTTGGAACGCTTTGTTGCCGATTGGGAACGCGAAAACAATAAAGTTACAATGCCGGAAATTGCTCCAAAAACAGGAAAAAAAGTTGCCGTTATCGGAGCTGGTCCTGCAGGACTTACTGTTGCCGCAGATTGCGTGCGCGCTGGCCATGATGTCACAGTTTTTGAGGCGTTCCATAAAGCTGGTGGCGTTATGATGTATGGAATTCCTGAATTCCGACTTCCAAAGGCGATTGTTCAGAACGAAATTGATAACCTTAAAAAGATGGGCGTTAAGTTTGAGCTGAATTTCCTTGTTGGTCGCACAGACACTTTGGATCAGCTTTTGAGCGAAAAAGGATTTGACGCTGCGTTTGTTGGAACTGGCGCAGGGCTTCCAAAATTCATGAAAATTCCTGGTGAAAATTTAATCGGTGTTTTCAGCGCGAACGAATATCTTACACGTGCAAATTTGATGAAAGGCTACGACAAAGAACATGCGGCAACTCCAATTTACGAGGCAAAACACGTTGTTGTCTGCGGTGCAGGAAACGTTGCTATGGATGCGGCTCGAATGGCATTCAGACTTGGAGCCGAGCAGGTTGACATTGTTTACCGCCGAACTCGCAAGGAAATGCCGGCTCGTCTTGAAGAAATTGCGCATGCGGAAGAAGAAGGCGTAAACTTTAGATTCCTTGAAAATCCGGTTGAAGTTTTAGGAAACGAGGAAGGTCGCGTTTGCGGCGTAAAAGTTTTGTCTTACGAGCTTGGCGAACCAGACGCTTCTGGCCGACGCTCGCCGGTTGCAATTCCTGGCAGTGAGCACGAGATTGCCTGCGACGCAATGATTGTTGCGCTTGGAAACGGTTCAAATCCGCTGCTTGTAAAAACAACTCCAGGCTTGAATCAGGACGCAAAAGGCCACATTGCAGTTGATGAAAAACAGGCAACCAGCAAAGCCAAAGTTTGGGCCGGCGGAGACATCGTTCTTGGTGCGGCAACTGTAATTCTTGCAATGGGCGAGGGACGAAAAGCCGCTGCCGGAATCAACGAATATCTGGCGAAATAAAAACGGGCAAGGGATTGTAGTGGCGGCGCAGACGTTCAAAAGTGGTGATTGAGCTTTGCGAAATGCCGCTTTTGAATGTAACCACGAAAAGCCCGGTTTTTGCGCAAGCAAAAATGACCCAAGACGGAAAGTCTTTTATGGGCACATTCGCAAACAAGTTTGCGAACCGTTCATTTCGCACTTCGCTAACGCTCTAAGTCCTCGCTAACTAAAGTTAGTTGCGGTCTTCGCCTGTGGCGGTGCTGCAATCACTTGTGCTTTGTAAAAAATCTTCCGGCAAAAGTGCAGGAATTCTGGATTTTGAAAAATCCTGTGTATTTCGCGTAATAATATAATCGCAATATTCTTCTTGTGCACATTCGTCTTGCAGGCAGTCTTCAAAGTCATGGAAATCATTGTGTTCCAAAGCCAAAAGAATTTTTGTTGTGTCAAGGTTTGAGACTGTAAAAAGCGTGCAAATTGCACGAAGAATTTGGCGACGTTGTTTTTCTGTGTGTGTCTTTCTTAAAATATACCATAAATTCGGAATTGAATGAGCCGCTATTATGGCATCCATTTTCTTTTCATATACTAAATTGAGAATTTTAGTAGAGGCTTCGGCAAAATTTTCTCTTTCCTGAAAAACATCCAAAAATATATTTGTGTCTATTAGAATTTTAAATTTTTTCTTAAAAATGCCCATATTTTTCCTCTAAAGCTTCATTTCGGGCTTTCTTGTAATCAAAATCTTCTGGCAAGCTGCCTTTGACACTCATTAATGTTTCCCATGCTTTTTTGCGTTTTTCATCATTTTGAGTTTCTTCTATATAGACACGAACTTTTTGACCTTTTTTTAAACCGATTTTTTTTACTTTATCCAAAGATTCTGTTATTTTTATTGAAATTCCATCAAACAGTCCTTCCAGGAATTCCTGGTTGCCTGCGCTATAAGTTGCTTCTGGTTCGCATACGTATTTTTCGTAAAATTTGTCATTGATTTTATATTGGACATTATTGGACTCCTGTGAAATTTCTGGAATTTTGTCGGCTTTTATAAAATCAGCTTTTACTTTGTAAATTTGCGCCAGTTTTTGAACTGTTTTTTCGTTCGGAATAACAGAGCCGCTTTCATATTTTGAATACGATTGCCTTGAAATGCCGATTCTTTTTGCAATTTCATCCTGAGAAAAACCATTTAGTTGTCTAAGGTATTTCAAAATTTTTTTCACATTTTTATTATAATTTTAGTTTACTTTTTGTCAACTTTATTATTTACATATTGTGAATTTATTTTATTTTCATAAACCTTAAATTTCCTGTGAAAAATTCCGATAAAAAAGTATGGCTCAGAATAAAAATAATAAACCGAACAGCGGGCTTTATGTGGCTGTGTTTTTTGTACTTGTGATTTTGATTGTTATTATGTTCTTTGTGAAAAAGGACAATATTGTTTCTAATCTGAAAAAAACTAATTTTTTTGAACGTGTTGGCGTTGCGACGCCTGAATTTGTGGAAAAACATCCGCTTAAGCAGGAAAAAACTGTTCCGGATGATATTGAGATTGATTTGATGGATGATTCGACTGCGAAAAATAATTCTGCAGCCGGAAAATCTGCGGAAAGCGCAAAAAATGATTCGGCTTCTGGTTCTGATTTGAAGAAAAATGAAAATTCGGGGCAGCAGTCGGAAATTGCGCAAAATTCGCAGAATCTGCAAAATGAAAAAAATACGGAAAAATCTGAAGAAGTGAAAAATTCTTCCAATGCAGAAACGGCTTCTGAAAAATCTGAAAGTGTGGCAAAAAATCTGGCGTCGCAAAAAACTTCTCCTGCGCAAAATGTTTCTCAGGCGGCGACCCGCACGGCGACTTTGTATTTTGTTTCAATCGGTGCGGATGGCTCTGTGAACCGGCAGGCGGTAAAACGTCAGCTTGCAAAAAGCGATTCTCCGCTAACGGACGCAATAAAGGCTTTGCTGGCGGGTCCTGTTCCCGGTGAAAAAAATGCGATGAGCCTTATTCCTTCCGGCTCAAAATTGATTGGCGCAAGCGTAAAGGATGGCGTTGCAACTTTGAATTTCAATGAGAATTTTGAGTTCAATACTTATGGCGTTGAGGGAAGCATTGGTCAGCTTATGCAGATTGTGTACACGGCGACAGAATTCAGCACAGTAAAAAGTGTTCAGTTTTTGATTGAAGGCGAGAAAAAAGAATATCTAGGCTCGGAAGGCCAGTGGATTGGAACTCCATTGGCACGCAGCTCGTTCTAAAATCAGTTTTTGGATTGTGGATTATTTTTCTGGTGAAAAAGATTCGATTATTTCGTCAAAATATTTCGGATTCTTTTTGTAGACATCGTTGAAAACTGAAAGCGAGCAATACACAAATTGTCCGTTTTTCGTGTTTTTTTCAAATTTTTTGAACGTTGTTGTTATGTTTCCTGTCTGAAAATTATAATAATTTGCTTTAAAAGTGTTGTTTTTAAATTCCATGTTTGCATAATCAAGATAATTTTCTTCTGAGCTTAAAAGAATTTGCCTTTTTATGAAATTCAGATTTTTTTCAGAAGTTGAAGTTTCAAAAAGAACTGCAAAATCTCCGAGCGTGAACATATTTTCTGCCGGTCGTTTCCAGTCGTTGCGGATAACGTAAAGGTTGCCGGTCGTTTCGTTTTCAATTTTAGATTTTTCCGCTTTTTTGTTGATTTTTGCCTTATGCGTTTTTGCCTTGAAATTTTCTGGAAAACCTTTGAAATTCTCAAAACTTTTATCGTCTGAGGAATTGATTCGCCCGATTGTCGCGACTGAAAGCATATTTTTCGCGTCATCTTGGTTGAAAATTGACTCAATGTTGAAAAACGGAATTATTGCGTTCCAGTTGATTTGAACAGAACCGCCAAACTGCGCAAAATCGTCGTTTGATGTGATTTTCCCTGAAAATTCGAGTTCGTCTTGCGTGCCAGAAAGAACGTTGTTTTCCACAAGTTTTATGCGGTGCGCATTGAAGTCGTAAAGCAAATCGTGAATGTAGTTTACGATTTTTAAATCTTCCTCGGCTAAAAGCTGAATGTTCAGGACTTTTTCACCGGTGAGTTCAAGATAACTCGCGTCTGGATTTATTGTGAAAAAAATCTGAATCTCTTTTTGCGGAAGTTTTGATTTTTTTTCAGCAGGCGCAAAATATCGTGCGGAATAAGTTTTTTGGTCATACGTTAAAAAACCGATGTAGCTTTCTCGTTCAAAAGTAAAGTCGCGGTAATAAACGTATTCCCCGGAATAATCTGGAACGACTGGCTCAAATCCCGGAAGCGCAAAAACAGCCGGAAGAGAAATTAATAATGTCGCAAAAAAAGTAATCAGTTTTTTCATTTATAATCCAAAGTTGAATTTTGAGTTTTTTATAAATTCTGAAAAATCGCTTTCAGCAGCTTTACGATTTGCTCCAGATGGTTGGGCTCGCGCTTCGCTTGTAAAGATTCGGGTGCTTCGCACTTTTATTGATTCAATCGCCCAAAATCTTCACAAATCGTAAATCTGCCTACACTTTTATTATTTTTCAAAAACTCAAAATTCAGATTTTAGTTATTCAAAGCGGAAAGTTCGGCTTCAACAATTTTTTTGATTTCAGAAGCTGCGTTTTCTGCTGGAATAAGTTTTGCTTCCGGTTCTTTGCGGAGTTTAATTTCCACATTCGGAAGATTTTTTTCACCTACAACTACGCGTACAGGAATTCCGATAAGGTCAAAATCCTTGAATTTTACGCCTGGTCGTTCATTTCGGTCGTCAAGAAGGACTTCGATTCCTGCGTCAGAAAGTTCGTTGTAAAGTTTGTCAGCAACTTCTTTCATCGTGCCGTCATATTTTACTGGAACTATTACAACCTGGAACGGAGCGACTGTCATTGGCCAGATGATTCCGTTTTCATCATGATATGCTTCGATAATGCTTGCCAAAGTTCTGTCAACGCCGATTCCATAAGAACCCATTGTTGGAGTTACTGGTTTTGCGTTCTGGTCAAGGAATGAAACATTCATTGATTTTGTATATTTGTAGCCAAGTTTAAAGATATGACCGAGCTCGTTTCCTTTTTTCATGTAGAATGTTCCGCCACATTCCGGGCATTTGTCGCCGGCTTTACAGGTTCGCACATCAGCTGTCATGAATGGAGTGTAGTCACGGCCAGGTTCAATGTGTTTCAGGTGGAATCCTTTTTCACCAGCTCCACCGATGCAGTCATGCATTGAAAGGGTTGATTCATCTGCCAAAACAGGAATTTTGATTCCGATTGGTCCAACGAATCCGTGTGGCGCGCCTGAATATTTTAAAACGTCTTCATCGCTTGCAAGTTCCGCACCGCTTGCCTTTAAGACTGAGGCAAGTTTTGCTTCGTTTACGTCAAGGTCGCCGCGAATCAGAACGCACCAGAATGTCTCCGGATAATAAGTTTGTCCGCCTTCTGTAACAGTTTTTGCGTTTTTGTATTCTTCGTTTGCAGAAAGGTCGATTCCGCAGTTGTAAACTTTGTAAATCAATGCTTTTAGGAATGTTGAAGATTTCTGGTTAAAGAATTTTTCCATATCTTCAATTGAAAAAACGTTCGGAGTCGCAACTTTTTCTGTTGTAAGGTCTGTTTTTTTCTGTGGTTCGCCATTTGAGTCCAAAGCAGTTTCTTTTTGGCAAGCAGCTTTTTCAACGTTTGCGGCGTAATCGCAGTTTGGGCAAAGTAAAAGTGTGTCGTCTCCAATTTCACTTTCTACCATGAATTCTTCTGAACCAGAACCGCCCATTGAACCTGTGTCAGCTTTTACAGAAATTGTCTTGAGCCCTAGGCGTTTGAAAATTCTTCGGTACGCGGCTGCGATGTTGTCATAAGAAGCGTTTAAAGATTCGGCGTTTTCATCAAAGGAATAAGCGTCCATCATGATGAATTCGCGTCCGCGCATTACTCCGTATCTTGGGCGGATTTCATCGCGGTATTTTGTGTTGATTTGGTAAACCATGAAAGGAAGCTGTTTATAAGACGAAAGTCCGTCGCGCATAAGTGCGGTGAATGCTTCTTCCGCAGTTGGAGAAACAACCATATCTTGTCCGCCGCGGTTCTGAGCCTTCAGCATTTCATCGTGCATTTTGTCCCACCGACCAGATTCTTTCCACAAATCTCCAGGCTGAATAACAGTTGGTTTCATTTCAAGCCAGCCGGATTTGTCCAGTTCCTCGCGGATAATTGACTGAAGTTTTTTTAGCGAGCGAAAACCGAGTGGCATATAAGCGTAAAGTCCGTTTCCAAGTTTTCGGAGCATGCCGCTTCTCATCATTAATTTGTGGCTGGCGATTACAGCATCATTTGGAGCGTCGCGCAGTGTTGAAATAATAAATTTTGAAACTTTCATTTTATATTTTTCCTTAAATAAAATTTTCTTTTTGATTAAACTGAATCATTTTGAGTCAATTTTTAAATAAAGTGATTGATTCCGTGGTGTTCAATAAGTTTTGTCTTTACAGCCACAATATAACTTCCGAACATAGCGGTCAAAGCGTCGAATGCTGCTGCAAACGAACAGATTATCGGTGCTGCCGGTTTCAGCAAAAGGAATCCTGTTTCAAAACCTTTGCTGTAAAGCGTACACAAAACTGTAAGAGAAATAAACGCACCGCCTGCCGGGAAACCTCCAAGCAAGAATGAAATTCCAAACGAAGTGAACAAAATCCACAAAATATCTGTAACTGGAATTGGCAACGAAGAATAAGAACGCCAAATCATTATGAATCCAACAGTTGTTACAAGTGCAGAACCGCCGCGCGCAAAAATTGTAAAAATCGGATGAACTGCGCCGTTTATTCGTCTGCGGATTCCAAGACTTTCCTTTCCGTGGCGGATATTTATTAAAAGCGCAAAATTTGAGTCGCCGCTAAAGAATGAAGCAATCAGTGAGCAAAGCGAGGCGTAAAGAATTCTGTACGGATGCGGATCGTGGCAAAGATAACGTATTATCAGCGGATAAATTATGCCAGCCACAATAACCAAATCAACAAGAAACATTATAATCATCGGTGTAAAAACGCCGCTTAGAATTATCGTCTTGAACTGGACTGTCCAGTAGCAAAGGATTGCAACCATTCCGTAGGCAAGAAATTCCGTAAAAATGATTCCAATGTTGTACATCAATTTAGAAAGCGAGTCCGCCAGCGTTGTGATTGGTCTAAAAAGAACTGCGTCAGAAGTTGAGGCGCAGCCGATTAAAAGCGCAAAAAAGTATGCGGAAAAAATAAAAGTTCCGTTGTTCAAAGTTTCAAAAGCTGAATAAGGAAATAAAGCCCTGAAAAGTTTTTCCACATTCAAAGAAGTTGCTTCCGTTACATTTTCAACAGTAATCGGAATTCGCGGAAGTTTTACCACAAGAATAGAAATAAGTCCGACGGCGGTAAGGATTAAAGATGAAACTGCAATGACTGAGCCTGTCCAGACGGCAGTTTTTATAAGAAGATGATTTTCGCGCAGTCTGTTAAAAGCAATGATTCCGGTAAAAAATATTACAGGAATAACCATATAGCGGCCGAAACGTATTACAATTTCCGTAAGAAAATTTATTGCGGCTGCCACCGTGGGATTATTTACAGGCAGAATCAATGCGCAGATGATTCCAAAAATTGCGGCAAAAAGATATTTAATCCAAACTTTCATAGTAAAAAAAATTATATCATAACGGCGTATTTCGTAAAAGTATGTGATTGTGTTATAATTCAACTATGGGAAAGAATATTTTTATTGCAGGAAAAGAACTTCCGTTTGTCTCTGGTTTTGCGGATGGTTTTGTTATTAAGGAAAACAATGTTGCGCTTGCGCTCTCTGGAGAGGAAAAAAATGCCCCTTCCGGCGTTAAAGTGATTGACTGGCGGCGAGGTTCTGGAGTTGCGGCTAGGGCGGCTGTGATTCAGGCTGAAACAGAACTTGGTGCTATTGATGATTTTATTCTTTTTTATGATTCCGCGTTTTATTCAGAAATGTTCAATGATTTTTCAACGGAAAACTGTGCGGAAGCATGCGACACGATGATTTCTTCTTACCAGTTTCTTGCGCTGGAAATAATGAACCGCGTAAAACAGCATAAAAACAAGTGCAGGATTATTTTTGCGTTGAAGGCTCAGCCAAACGAAAAGGATGTTATTCTTTCCCCGAATTTAAAGACTTTCGTTCAGACTCCGTCGAATGCGTTTGTTGCCGCTGGCGAGGCTGCTTTTGCGACTTTTGCGGAAAATGTTGCGGCATCTTCAATTGATGATGAAAATCTTTCAGTCCTTCTTGTTGCTGGCGATGACCAGAATGAAGTTATGCACAAAGATTCGACATTTGCGTCTTGGCTGAACGGTTATATTTCCGCCTTGGATGAAGCAAAAACCAAGAATTCTGCAAAAAATATTACGAACTGGGTAAAAGCCGGCGCGAAAAATCCGGGTGGATTTTCTTTGTTTAAATAGGTCTTTTTTAATCTGATTTTTTTATGTATCATAAAAAGGCGTTTTTAACAAAAGCAAATAAATTGAACTAGAGAAGTTTATGGCGGAAAAAAAATATTCGGTTGATACCGGAAAAATTATGCTTGCTATCCGTTCAGGATTGCCGCTTACTATAACAACTTATACTTTGCCTCACGACATGGAAATTTATATGCAGGAAATTCTTTCGGAATTTCTTCATCAGCTTGGGCAAGACCACATGGTGAATTATCTTGTTTATTGCTTGCAGGAACTTGTTACAAATGCGAAAAAGGCGAATACAAAGCGTGTTTATTTTCAGGAAAAACATTTAGATATAACAAATCCAAAAGATTATGAAAAAGGAATGAGCACTTTTAAAGAAGATACTCTTGGAAATGTGAATTATTACCTTGAAAAACAAAAACGCGCCGGACTTTACATAAAACTGATTCTTCAATTTAGGAATAATAAGATAAAACTTGAAGTAAGAAATAATTCTTCTCTTGTTCTTGATGAATATAAACGGATTCACGATAAACTTTGCCGCGTTCAGCAGTATACTTCAATTGAAGACGCGCTTTCAAAAGTTATTGACGATTCAGAAGGTGCCGGGCTTGGTCTGATAATTATGATTCTTATGCTGCAAAAAATCGGGCTTACGGAAGATAATTTTCAGACAATCTGCGAAAATGGCGAGACAATTACAAGAATTATTTTGCCGTTGAACCAAAAAACTGAATATGAGATGAACGCAATTTCAGAGGAATTCAAGAATGCGATTGATGCGATTCCGCAGTTCCCGGAAAATATTGCGCGCCTAGGAAAACTTTTGGGCGATCCAAAAGCTCAGATGTCGGAGATTGCCGTTCAAATTTCAAATGATGTCGCGCTTACCGCTGAACTTTTGAAACAGGTTAATTCTGCTGCGTTTGCTCTTCCTGTTCCGTGCAAAAATATTGCGGACGCTGTAAAACTGATTGGAATCCGCGGAATAAAAAATATGCTGTTTACGGTCGGCTCGCTAAAAACATTTGCTTCTGTGAATGGAAACAATGAGAAACTTTGGCGGCACGCTTATCAGGTTGCGTTCTATTCATATAATCTGGCAAAGAATTTTTGCGCAAAAGACCGTTCCGTTGTTGAAGATTCTTATATCTGCGGACTTTTGCACGATATGGGAAAAATTGTCTTTGAGAATGCGCATCCGGATTATCTTGATAGCATAAGAAGTATTTGTACGGCAAAAGGAATTTCCCCTGAGATTTTTGAAAAAATAGTTTCTGGTGTAAACCATGGGGAAATCGGGGCAAGGATTGCAGAAAAGTGGAATTTTCCAAAAAATCTTGTTGATGTGATTCGTTATCATCATTCGCCGGAAACCGCTCCGGCAGAGGAAAAAGTTCTTGTTTCGCTTGTGAATCTTGCGGATTCAATCTGTCATTATCAGGAACATGAGCTTGAATATTATCAGATTGATTCTGAGGTTCTTGCGGCTTTCAACATAAATTCGGAAGCGGGATTTGAGCGGATTTCAGAAAAACTTCAGGAAGCGTTTGTTCAGATTCAGTTTTAAAGCGCGAAAAAGTGATTTAAATTTTTCAAGGCAAAGCGATTTTTCCGAGTCAAAAAATTATTTTCTTTGCGCCTCAAGAGCCTCGCACCATTTTTGCATAAGAATTCCAAACGCAACGCCAACATTTAAGGATGCTTTTAGTCCAATCATCGGGATTGTTACAGTTCCGTAAGTTGCGCGTTTTAGTGCCTGCGGGCTTACGCCAAGTTCTTCTGAACCGATTATGCAGATTCCTTTTTGTGGAAAATTGAATTTTTCGATTGGAGTTCCGCCTGTTTCCAGCGCAAAAACTGGAATATCTTCTGGAATTTCTTCAAGGCTTTTTCGTTCGTAGCCCATTGTTTCTATGCAGCCCATTCCGCTTCTTACGGCCCGCGGTTGCATTGGATCTACGCAGTTCGGCGAAATGTAGACTTTTTCCGCGCCCATTCCTTCCGCAGTCCTGAAAATTGAACCAATATTGAATGGTGAGCGAATGTCTTCCGCGTAAACAGCGACTCCCGGATAAAAATTCCTTGCGCGCACGATTCCGTTTTCGTCAAAAGGTGCAGCGTGCGGTGCGATTACCAAATCCCATTCGGCTGGAAAAGTTCCTATAATTTGAAGAAGATAATTCCGCGCGGCGTTGCAGATTCTGCGTTCATCAAAAGGTTTTTCCGCCAGCAAAGATTTTAGCTCGGCCGCCGCATTTTCAGGAAGTTTCGGGTCTTCCAAAAGAATTTCTGTGATTTTTTTTGTGTATTCGGCGCGTGGCATCGAGGAAAAGTTGTATTCCATTCCTTTTTCGGGAATTCCTGCAATATCTCGTTCCAAAGCTCCAAAAGTCAGCGCGAGTTTTCTTCGTTTTTGTCCGCCGGAAAGCTGGAAAAGTTTGTTCGGGTCAATCATTTTTAGTAAGCCTGCTTCATCAGTTCAAAAAGTTCATCGGTTGTCATGCTGCGCGGAAGTGTTGTCATAATGTCGAGTTGACCGGCATCTTCTGCGCTAATTGCAAGCTGTTCCATTGAAAGGTTCAAGTCTTTTAGCCGCACCGGAAGGTTCGCTTTTGCAATTTTCTGGCGGATATTTTCTACAAAAGCCTGAGCTGCTTCTTCCCGCGAAAGAGTTTCGTCCGCCACTCCAAATTTTTTTGCGATTTTTTCAATTTTATCAGCTTTGAATTTTGCGACTTCTTCTATCATATATGGAAAAAGAATTGAGGCCACAAGTGAACGGCTGATTTTGTACCGCGCGTTTATTGCGAGCGACAGAATGCTTGCAATTCCTGCTGAACTTGTTGAAACTGCAAGCGATGCCATGCAACCGCCTTGTTCAAGAAGAAGTTCCTGCGGTGTTGTTATATCAAGTGATTTTTTGCCGTTGATTCCGTAACTTAAAAGTTCAAAAGCCTTTTCGCAGAACATATCGCTGAAAAAAGATGATTTTTGGGAAAGATAGGCTTCGCAGGCAAGGCAAAGCGTTTCCAAGGAAAGCGAGGCAGTCTGGTTTTCTGTAAGCGTCAGAGAAAGATTTGGATCCCACATCATTAAGCGGCAGATATTGCTCTGGGTTTTTAGTTGCTTTACCTGATGGCTTCTTGAGTCAATCAGCGGAATTGAATTTGTGAACGCGTAAGGCGCGCGGCTTGTGCTTGGCAGGCAAATCAAAGGAATTGAATTTGTTGCTGGGACTGCGCCGTCAAGAAAGTCGTAGATGCTGCGGTTTTCATTGTAAAGAGAAGCGACTGCGCATGCGGCATTTATGGCTTTTTCTCCGCCTGCCGCAATTATTCCGTGGATATGGCTTTGTTTTGCAAGAATTATCGCGTTTTCAATGTCTTTTGTTGTTGCGCCATCGTTAAAATTGTCATAAATAAAAAAATCGATTTTTCTTTCTGCCAATGGCTGAGTGATTTTTTCCGCAAGATTAAAGTCTTTTAAGATTGGGTCTAAAATAATCATAAATTTTGAACCCCATGCGCACACATATTGCCCTAACCGAGTTAAAGTGTAAGAGCCAAGAACGATATTTGGTGAAATCTTAAAAATCAAATCTGCCATAATATAATTACTATAAAACAAAGAAGACGGAATTTCTATTCCGTCTTCTTGTATCAAGCAAAAATTTTAGAAAATAAAATCAATTCGGGCTGATTAAAGACCAAAACTTTCCATGATTTTGTCTGCGGCTGAAGCAATTACCGCATCATTTAAATAATTTGGATTCTGGAGCTTTGCCTTAACTTCTGCAACACGGTCAGCTCGAACATCTGGAGTTTCAGATGAAACCTGCTTCATATAGTATGCATCTGCCATTTGCTTTGCTTCTTTAGAGATAGATACTGAGTCTGCTCCAAAGCTGGCTTTTTCTGTGTTGTTTGTGCGGTTTGCTTTCTGCACATTGTTGAGAGGATTAATTCCTCCGATTCCGTTTATCATCATATCCGTCCTGCCCCTCTACCTTATTTATCGGTAGATTCATCAGAAAGTTGAACTTTTTTTATACCAGAAATGAAAACTGCAAATTCTCCTTTTATTGAAGCACGGGAAGTAAAATCATCACGCAATTCTGCGGCTGTTCCTTCAATAATTTCTTCATGCAGCTTGGTCAATTCTCGGCCAACCACCACGCGGCGATTATTATCAATATCGGCAATATCCGTCAGTAACTTTACAATTCTGAACGGACTTTCGTACAAAACTATCGCATCTTCTGTGGAAAGCAGTTCCTTCAGCCTTGTGCGTCTTTTTCCCGGTTTTGGCGAAAGAAATCCTTCAAAAATCAAGGTTTTTCCGCCTGCACCGGCAACGCTTACCAACGTTGCAAAAGCTGATGGTCCAGGAATCGGAACAACAGAATGTCCCGCTTTTCTTACCAGACCTGCAAGAACTGCGCCGGGGTCGCTTATTCCAGGCGTTCCGGCATCGCTTGCAAATGCGATATTTTTTCCTTCATCCATAAGCTGAATGATTTTCTGCGCGGCAAATTCCTCGTTTTGCGCACGGCACGAAATCAGCGGCTTGCGGATTTCCAGATGTGTTAAAAGCTGTAAAGTATGGCGAGTATCTTCTGCAGCTACTACATCAACATTTTTCAATGTTTCAACTGCCCTGTAAGTAATATCTCCAAGATTTCCTATGGGCGTTCCAACTATATACAGCGTAGACACATATTAACTATAAATCGAAATGCCTTTTTTTTCAATAAAATAAAGCAAAAACAGGTTTGATAAAAGCGTGAAAATTTTGTATAGTCAATCTTATATTTGAGTTTTAGAAAAATCTGAAAAAAACGCTTTCGTTGGATTTTCTTTTTTTATGGAAGAAATAAAAGCGGAGGCGGATTTACAATTTGTGAAGATTTTGGGCGATTGGATTATTAAAGTGCGTAGCACCCAAATTCCTATAAGCGAAGCGCGAGCCCAACCATCTGGAGCAAATTGGAAATATGCCGGAAGCGATTTTTTTTCACATCAATAAAACTTGAATTTCATATTTGTTTTTTATAGATAATTTTAAAGGGAGACAATATCGTGTGTGGAATTGTTGGTTATGTAGGCGATAGCAATGCTGTTCCTTATCTTGTTAATGGGCTGAAAAAACTTGAATATCGTGGTTACGATTCGTCTGGTATTGTTGTTGGAAAAATAGAAGACGGCGCGCCAAAATTTTATTTGTACAAAAAAGCGGGCAAGCTTTCAAAACTTATCGGTGTTTTGCCAAAAGAACTTTCTGGTTCGTGGGGAATTGGGCACACCCGCTGGGCTACACATGGAATGGTTACAGACCAGAACGCGCATCCGTTCCTTTCCGCAGATGGAAAAATTGCAGTTGTTCACAACGGAATCATTGAAAATTTTCAGCCTTTGCGCGCGGCTTTAATAAAAGATGGAGTAAAATTCACTTCGGAAACTGATTCAGAGACAATCCCGAATCTTGTTGCAAAATATTATAAAGGAGATTTGCTTAGCGCGGTTCAGGAGGCTTTGAGCAAAGTTGTTGGAACTTACGCTCTTGCGATTACTTGTGTTGACGAGCCGAATAAGATTGTTGTTGCAAAACGTGGCGGTCCTCTTGTTGTTGGTCTTTCTGACGGCGCGTATTATATTGCCTCTGATGCGAATGCGATTGTTGGAAATACAAACCGCGTTATTTATCTTGAGGATGGCGATGTTGTTGAAGTAACTCCGCAAGGCTTGAAATTTCCGAACATTGAAAACAATGATTATTCAGAACGAATAGAAGAATGTTCAATTGATGCTGCTGAAACTGAAAAATGCGGTTACGACACTTATATGGAAAAGGAAATCAACGAGCAGCCGGAAAGCATTGAGCGCGCTTTTGCCGGACGAATTGATTTTGATGCTTCCACCGCAAAACTCAGCGGTTATGATGACGATATTTTTAAGCGTACAAACAAAATTACTGCGATGTCGGCAGGAACTTCCTGGTATGCGAGCGTTTTTGGCGGTCTTTTGATTGAACAGTACGCAAGAATTCCTTGTTCGGCGGAATTTTCAAGTGAACTCCGCTATAAAAATCCGATTGTAAACAAGGATGACGTATTTCTTGCTGTAAGCCAGAGCGGTGAGACTGCTGATACTTTGTATGCAATGCGCGAAATTCATGAAAAAGGCGGAAGCGTTTACGGAATCTGCAATGTTGTTGGTTCTTCAATTGCGCGCGAAAGCGATGGCGGTGCTTTTATCCATGCAGGACCAGAGATTGCGGTTGCTTCAACAAAGGCTTTTTCTAACACACTGATTATTTTTTATCTTCTTGCGTTGAAATTTGCGCGTCAGCGAGAAATGAGCAAGGAAGACGGCGCAAAATTTATTGAGCAGATAATGCAGCAGCCTCGTCTTGTAAAAGAAGCCCTTAAAAACAAAGATAAGATTGTGCAGATTGCAAAAAAATACGCAAAATGCAAGGATTTTTTGTATCTTGGTCGCGGTCTGATGTATCCGATTGCTCTGGAAGGCGCGTTGAAACTAAAGGAAATTTCTTACGTTCATGCGGAAGCATTTGCGGCTGGAGAAATAAAGCATGGCCCGATTGCGCTTGTGAATGAGCAGACTCCGAGCGTTTTCCTTGTTCCGGATGATTTTTTGCGCGAAAAAGTCATTTCAAATATTAAGGAGATAAAAGCCCGAAAAGGTCCGGTTATTGCAATCGGTGTTGAAGGCGACAAAGAACTTGAGTCAATTGTTGATGAATTTATTGCAGTTCCAAAAGTTGAAAATCCGGCTTTTTACGCGATTCCGATGGTTGTTGTCTGCCAGCTTTTTGCTTTTTACGTTGCGCAGGAACTTGGCCGCGATGTTGACCAGCCAAGAAATCTTGCAAAATCTGTAACAGTTGAATAAAAAAAATATTTCTGTTATAATAGATTCTACATTTCGGGCCATTAGCTCAGTGGTTAGAGCAGAGGACTCATAATCCTTTGGTCCTAAGTTCAAGTCTTAGATGGCCCAAACCTCTTGTTGAAACACAAGAGGTTTTTTATTTTATGAAACAATTCATTTATATTTATTTTATCTTTTAGATTATTGAGCCGGGACGAAGGTTTTCTGCGTTGCGGGCGGCGCACCAGGTTCCTTTTGCAAGTGCGGACTGAAAATCATTTGTTTTTAAGTATTCGTGGATAAATCCGGCGTTGAACGAGTCTCCGCAGGCTGTTGTGTTTAGCGGTTTTACTTTTTCGGCTGGAAATTCCGTGAAAATTCCGTTTTGAGCGGCGAAAGTCGGTTTTGTTCCGCGTGTTACAATTATTATGTTGTTTAATTCTTTGCTTTTTAAAGAAATAAATTTCTTCAATTCGTTTTCTTGGAAAAGTGACGGAAGACTGAATGTTTTTGCAAATTCTTCCTCATTGATTTTTATTATGTCTGGAGCGCAAATTTCAAGAGTTTCGGTTAAGTCTTTTCCGCAGTAGTCTGCCAGAAAGATTTTTCCGGCGTTTTTTGTGATTTTTGCGATAAGTGGATAAAGTTCTGCTGACCAGATTTCCGGGCGGCTTCCAGCAAGGATTACGGCTTCGGACTGTTCAATTTCTTTGCGCGCAAGAAAAAGCAGTTCCTCTTCTGCGGCGGAATAATCTTCCTGGGATTTTGGCTCGGAAACCACAAGTTCGGTTGTTGAATGTTTGCTTGTGTCAAGAAGAGTCAGACATTCGCGCGTAAAACCAGGAATTTTTACGGCGGCAAGATTTATTCCGTCTTTTTCGGCAAGTTCAATAAATTCGTGTGCATTTTGTTTTCCCAGCGGACATACAACGGTTGCGCTCTGCGATTCAAGCTGATTTAGGACGCGTGCGGAATTTACGGATTTTCCAGAAGCGTCTTTTATGTAGCTTTTTGAGCGGTTTACGTTTTCCAGCTTAAGATTTTCAAATTGGATAGTTTTTTGAATTGTTGCGCTAAGGCAAATGCAGACGATTTTTGACATATTTTTATTTTACTGAAAATATGGCGATTTGTGCAAATGATTGCGGGGCGTTACGGGGTGTCCCCGTTAGAAAGGGTAGGAGGCAACGGAGTGCCGACGAGGGAAAGGCTTTTCCCAAAAAAAGAATGGATATGACTTTTCCCCTCTACTTGCAGATTTTTTGATTTTACATTATGTTTTACGGTATAAATCCATCCGTTGATTTATCCAAATTGCAAGCGGATTTAGGCTTTGCCTAGAAAATTTTGCTAAAAAGGAGAGTCTTATGGGACTTTTTTCTTCTAAACAATCACATTATCTTTTTACTTCTGAATCGGTTGGCGAAGGTCATCCTGATAAACTTTGCGATCAGATTTCTGATGCGATTCTGGACGCTTGTCTTGAGCTTGACCCGAATGCTCATGTTGCGTGCGAGACTTTTGCGACAACGAATTTTGTTCTTGTTGGCGGTGAAATTTCTTTTACAAAAAACGCAAAGGAAAATATAAAATTTATAAAGAAAAATGCGGAGAAAATTGCGCGTTCTGTTGCCGCGGAAATTGGTTACGTTAGCAAGGATTTTGGGCTGGATGCAAAGAAATTTAAATTTGAGAACCGGCTTCATGCTCAGTCTGCGGATATAAATCAGGGTGTTGTTGGCGAAGGGCTTGCTGAATATGAAGGTCAGCAGGGCGCGGGCGACCAGGGAATGATGTTTGGTTATGCTTGCAATGAAACTCCTGAGCTTATGCCGGCACCGGTTATGTTTGCGCACAAAATTTTGCTTGCGGCAACGGCTTTAAGAAAATCTGGAAAAATAAAATGGCTTCGACCGGATGCGAAAAGTCAGGTTACAATTGAATATAAAGACGGAAAACCTGCAAGAATTGACACGGTTGTTGTTTCGCATCAGCATGACCCGGAAATTTCGCACGAGGAAATTGAAAAGACAATCATAAATGAGATTATAAAGCCTGTTCTTGAGCCGACTGGACTTCTTGATGAAAATACAAAATATCACATTAATCCGACTGGAAGATTTGTAACTGGCGGTCCGGACGGCGATGCTGGGCTTACTGGCAGAAAAATCATTGTTGACACTTACGGCGGAATGGGGCGTCATGGCGGCGGTGCGTTCAGCGGAAAAGATCCTTCCAAGGTTGACCGTTCTGCGGCTTACATGGCGCGCTACATTGCAAAAAATATTGTCGCTGCGGAATTGGCTGACAGAGCGGAAGTGCAGCTTGCGTATGCGATTGGAGTTCCTTTCCCGGTTTCTATTCTTGTTGAGACTTTTGGAACGGAAAAAGTTCCTGTTGAAAAAATTGAAGCCGCGGTAAAATCAGTTTTTGACTGCACTCCGGCTGGAATCTGCAAGACTTTGGATTTGCGCCGCCCGATTTACAGACCGACTGCAAGTTATGGTCATTTTGGAAGAAGCGAATTCCCTTGGGAAAAGACTGATAAAGTTGAAGCTTTGAAGGCTGCTGTAAAATAAATAATGCTTCTTTCTGAATCAGAGATAATTACTGTTTTTGAGCGTTTTAAGGCTGAAAATCCTGAGCCGAAACCAGATTTGAATTATTATTCTGCGTACACGCTTTTGGTTGCGGTGGTTCTTTCAGCGCAGACAACGGACAAAAGCGTGAACAAGGTTACCGAGCCGCTTTTTAAGCTTGCGGACACTCCTGAAAAAATGTGTGCTTTGTCGCAGGAGCAGATTATTTCTATCATAAAACCGATTGGGCTTAGCAATGCGAAAAGCAGAAATATTCTTGGATTAAGCAAAAAACTTCTGGAAGATTTTGGTGGCGTTGTGCCGGATTCGCGCGAGGCTTTGATGAGTTTGCCGGGCGTTGGAAGAAAAACTGCGAATGTTGTTCTGAATGTGATTTTTAAGAAACATACAATGCCGGTTGACACTCATCTTTTGCGGATTTGTCCAAAAATCGGGCTTGCGGAAGGAAATACGCCGGAAACTGTGGAGAAAAGCCTTGTTGAGCGGATTCCAGACGAATATATGGAGCACGCTCATCACTGGCTAATTCTGCATGGAAGATATATTTGTACCGCAAAAAATCCGAAATGTGCTGAATGTATTATAAGCGACATTTGTAAGCATAATCTGTCGAATAAAATCTGAAAGAGCAAAAATCTGCGCAATTTTTTAAGGTGGTGAATTATGGAAGAATCTGAACTTTTGCACGAAGTTACGGAAGCGGCTGTAGTTGCGGCGAATGAAACTGTCGGTCAATTTTCCAGCCAGTTTGTTGATTTTATAAAAACGCTTTTGACATGGAAAAATGCTTTCAGGCTGATTGGCGCGCTGTTCGTGATTTTTTTGATGTGGCTTGCCTTTAAATTGATAAAGCATTTTGTAAAAAAAGTTTCAGCAGGAAAAATTCAGCAGCAGTATGTTCTTGTGATTACAAAAACGATTTCATATATTTTTTATGCGCTTGTTGTGATGTATGTTCTGAGTCTTTTTGGCGTAAAACTTGGGGCAATCTGGGGCGCGGCTGGAATTGCGGGTGTTGCGGTTGGTTTTGCGGCTCAGACTTCTGTAAGCAATTTGATTAGCGGATTGTTTGTTCTTGGTGAAAAAGCCATGAAAGTCGGGGATTTTATTGAAGTTGGCGGCGTTTCGGGAACAGTTGATTCTGTCGGGCTTCTTTCTGTGAAAATCCATACAGTGAACAACCAGATGGTTAGAATTCCTAACAGTTCGATTATAAATTCAAACTTTCAGAATAACAGTTTTTTTGAGATTCGCCGTTTTTCGTTCGAATTTTCTGTTGATTATGCGACGGATATGAATGTTGCGCTGGAGGCACTTTCTTCTGTACCAGAACTTTGTCCTTCAGTTTTAAAAGCCCCTGCTCCGGCAGTCTGGTACAATGGTTTTGGCGAAAGCGGAATCAACGTTGTGCTGGCGGTGTGGTTCAATCCTTCGGATTTGGTGAAAATGAAGAATGAAGTTTATATTGCAATCAAAAAAGTTTTTGATGAAAAGGGAATAAATATTCCGTTCAACCGGGTTGATGTTTCAATGGTTGAGGCTTAAAAAATTATTCGCCGGCAAGGGCAACGACTGGATCTAGTTTTGCGGCTCTTGCGGCTGGATTTAGACCGAAAAATATTCCGATTGCAACTGAAAAAACAAAGCTGATGACGCATGCTTTTGCGCTGATTGAAAATCCTGTGTTTTTTACGTATTCGATTGCAATGCTGATGGCTATTCCAAAAATGATTCCCAATGTTCCGCCGATTAATGTTATGGAAGCTGATTCTACAAGAAATTGTCTGCGGATGTCTGCTGGAGTTGCGCCGAGTGCTTTTCTGATTCCGATTTCCTGTTTTCGTTCTGTTACGGTGACAATCATTATGTTCATTATTCCGATTCCGCCCACAAAAAGAGATATTGCGGCGATTGCGCTTAACATAAGGCTTAGCGTGTTTGTTATGGAATTCATCTGCTCAATCATTGTCTGCATTGAAAGAACGTTCACTGAATATTGGCTTCCTGTAAGCGACTGGCAGTAATTTTCGATTTCATTTACAAGAGCCGGCGCTTTTTCCGCGGAAACTGCCTGAACCATTATTGTTTCGGCGGCTGGATTTGGCTTTATCTTTTTTGAATAAAATCCGCGTGGAATATAAGCTGAGTTCGTGGAATCTTCCATTCCAGAATTCTGTTCCTTTAAAATTCCCACAACTTGAAATTTAAAAGAAATTTGGCTTGCGGTTAAGATAACGTATTTTCCGATTCCGTCGCCGTCTGGGAAAAGTGCTTCTGCGATTGAACTTCCCAAGATGATTTTCTGGTTTCCTTCGTAATCGTCGGTTACGCCAAGATAACGTCCTTTTTCAAGCTGAAGTCCGTACATTTCAAGATAACCGGCTTCCACTGCGTTGCAGGAAATTGAGGAGCTTGTTGTGGAATATGATATTGTTGCGCCAAGTGAATTTTTGTACCAGATTTTTTTTATGTTTTCAATTTTGCCGAACAGATTTTCGCGGAAAGATTCATCGAAAGTTATTTTTGCAGCGTCATGTTTTTTGCGCATAAATCCGCTGCTTATGTTCACAACATCAAGCCCGGAAGAGCCGAAAGTGTCTTTTATCTGCTTTGTTGAAACGCTTCCCATGCTTGTGATTATGATTACGGATGCGACACCGATTATTACGCCCAGAAGAGATAAAAATGTGCGGGTTTTGTTTCTGCGGAAATTTTGCAGGGCATCTAAAAAATCTTCAAACATTGAAAGCCTCTGAAAAGTTTTTTTCAAAATCTGCGTTGATTGCGTCGGACTGGATTTTTCCGTCAAGGATTCGGATGCAGCGTTCGGTGCTTTCCCCGATTCTTAAATCGTGCGTTACAATTACAATTGTTGTTCCTTCCTTGTTGATTTTGCGGAAAAGATTCATTATCGCTTTTCCTGTGCTGCTGTCCAAAGCCCCAGTCGGTTCGTCCGCAAGGATAATGTTCGGTTCTGTGACGATTGCCCTTGCGATTGCGACGCGCTGTTTTTGTCCGCCGGAAAGCTCGTTCGGCCGGTGCAGGAATCTTTCTTTTAGCCCGACTTTTTCCAGCGCGTCTTTTGCCTTTTGAATCCGTTTTGATTTTTCAACTTTCTGGTAGCGGAGCGGAAGCATTACGTTTTCCAGAATATTCAGTCCTGCTAAAAGATGATATTGCTGAAAAACGAATCCAATCGTCTTGTTTCTAAGCACGGCAAGTTCTTTTTCCGACATTTTTGCGGTCTCTTTTCCGTTTATTTTTACAATTCCGCTTGAAGGGCGGTCAAGGCAGCCAATCATGTTCATGCAGGTTGATTTTCCAGAGCCGGAAGGCCCCATTATTGAAAGGAATTCGCCTTGTTCAACGCTGAAATTTATGTTGTCGAGCGCGCGGATTTCGTTTTCGCCCATTTTGTAGATTCGCGAGACATTTTGCATTTGGATTATATTTTCTGCCATTTTGAAATCCTTAGAATCTTCCTGGTGGTGGACCGCCTGCGCCCGGATTTTTGTTTCCTCCGCCGCGCTTGTTCCATCCGCTTTGGAGAGGCTCGCTCTGCGCTTTTAGGATTTCTCCGCCGCTTAATCCTGAAATTATTTTTACATATTCTTTTCCGTAAGGCTGAACTTGAACATCAACTTTTTTTCCGGTTTTAAAAAGTTCAACGTAGGCGTTTTTGTTTTCGTAGGCGATTGCGTAGCGTTCAACAATCAGATTTTCCTGCGGCTCTGTGATTTGGATTTTTCCTGTAAAAGAAAAATTCGGCAGGATTTCCTTTGGATATTCATCGATTCTGACTTTTGCTTTTACGATTGTTGCGCCGCGGCTTGTTACTTCCCCGATTGCAGGCCAGCTTACAACATATCCGTAAATTGAATCTTGTTTGTACGCAGGAAATGAAAATTCAACTTTTTGCCCGACCTTAAGTTTTGAAACGTCAGTTTCTGGAATTTCAACGTCGGCGGTAAGATAATCCACGTTTACGATTGTGCCGACCGCATCTTTTGCTTCAAGTGAATCGTTTACGGAAACATCTAAATCCGCGATTATTCCATCGAAAGTCGCAACAATTTTCCGGTCAGAAATTTTTTGAATCAATGAAAGCCGCTGCGTCTGCATAAGTTTGTATTCTTTTTCAGAGCCGTTCGCTTTTGTGATTTGCATATCGTAGTCGTGTTTTTCAAGGTTGTACTGTTCGGTTGTGTCATCAAGTTGAATTAAAATCTGACCTTTTTTAACTTTGTCGCCTGCTTTTACAAAAACTCCAGTTACAGTTCCGTCGCTTAAAGCCTGAAGTTTTTGTTCGTCTGCGGCGGAAACTGTTCCCGCGATTTCTATGCAGTTTTCTGAGATTTCTTTTCGGACTGAATAAAATGTTGAGTCCAGCGAATTTTTGTGCGTCATTTTTCTTGCGATTATCAGCCCGGAAATTATGAAGAGCACAAAAATTGTGCAGAAAAATATGATTTTTAATTTCGGCGGAATATTTTTTATGTTGAATTGTTTCATTTTCAGTCCTGAATTTCTGCATCCCGGCAGAATAAAAGTTTTGTGGAATTATTGTAGATTATCAAGTCAATGTCGTTCATAAGAATCTTGAATTTGTAAAGTTCCTTGTTTGCAAGCGCGTCCAGATATTCGGTTTCGCGGACAATTCCCTGGGCAAAAAGTTTTTCCATGTCGTCCGTAAGATTTTTGTACATATCGAAAGTTTTTGCGTTCGTCTGTTTTGACCATTTTATGTCGTTCAGTTCGGTTTGTTTGTCAACAATGTCCGTTTCGTAGTCTTTTTCCGCGGATTTTATGGCGATGATTTCCTTTTCATTGTTGTAGGAATTTGTCTGGTTTTTGATTTTTGCGGTTTTGAATGAATTTGGTTTTACAGTTGCGCTTGCTGAATAAGTTGGCGCGGAACCGTCTGACGGAATATGAATTCCTGTTTCAACGCTGATTCCTTTGAAAGTTGCGGAAATTCCTGCGTCAATTGTGTCTGAGCCGGAAGAACTGGAAGAATTGCTTGAAAAATCTGTGTTTGAATTTTTAAAAGTGTAGCCGCCGTTTGCTGAAAGTGAAAAATCTTTTGCCGCCGCCCGCGTCATTTCCGCGATTTTGTGTTCGTACACCGCGTTTTCTATTTTTGTGTAAAATTCCTTCTGAAAATCCAGGATGTTTACCGCTTCAACTTCCGGGATTTTTTGCGGCAAAAAATCTGTTGAATTTGTTTTTTCCGCAGAATTTTTGTTTTCAGATTCTTCGTTTTTCGCGCCGGAAAAAACTGTTCCACATTCGGTGGCGAAAACCGCGCAGTCGTGCTCAAAATCGTGGATTTTTGTTTCAACATCATGCGCGTCGGAAAGAACTTTTAATTCAGCCTGACGATATTTTGCGGAATTTTTTGAGTAGCCTTTCGCCTTTACTTCTTCAAAAGTTACCGTGTCCTCGTAAAGTGTGTTTTTTGCGGTTGCAATTTCGCTTGCGCTCTGAAAAAGTTGCTTCAGTTTTGTGTAATATTCTTTTTCTGCCTCAAGCGCGCGGTTCTGGAGTTTTCGTTTTGCTTCCAAAAGTGAACGTTCTGATTTTGTCAGCGTGATTTTTCGTTCAAGCGCAGCCCCGGAAATCAAGTCAACTCCAAAAGAAAACGATGTGTCCGCGGAATTGTCGCTTCCGTCTGTAATTTTGATTTTTGAAGAAGCCGAAACAGAAAGGTTTGCCGCCTGCGGAACTGAAATTTTTGCTGAAGGATTGAACGAAACGCTTGTGTTTTGGCCGTTAAAACGGAAATTTGCAGTTCCTGTTGAAAGCGAGATGTCGATTCCGTTTTCAATTGAAGTTTTTTGCAGTTCCAGTGAAGATTTTTTTACTTCAAGCGCAAGTTTCTTTAGCTCAAGGTCGTTTTC
The DNA here is from genome assembly GCA_963599585.1 of bacterium. Lineage (GTDB taxonomy): Bacteria > Spirochaetota > Spirochaetia > Treponematales > Treponemataceae > Treponema_D. Next base: position 51,076 of record CAVBXG010000002.1, on the reverse strand, counting down.
CAAAAATCCAGAAAGCGACGGTTCCGCAAAAGTCGCGGCTAAAAAAACAAAAAACGCACTGAAATAAAAAATGCAACACTTCATATCAATAAAACAAGTCAGAAAAAAAATCTGTAACAAAAAAATGGAATCATTAACCTTTGTTAAAAAGACCAGAGAATGTGGCGATTATGTCTGCGCCTGCCACGAATGTCCCAATCGAGCTTCCGATGGAAGAAAGTAGAAAAACTAGAAGCACGCGGAGAATCTTATTCCTGTAAAAACCTTTTATGCTTCCTGCGTCGTCCGCGATATTTTCCAAATCTTTTACCTGAGGCTTGCACAAAAAAGCCTGAACGATTCCAGAAACAATTCCAACGCCAATAAACGGACAAAGCGAAGTTATTGGTGCGCCAACAAAAGAAACTAAAATTGCAACTGGATGAGCTGCCGCAATCAATGCACCGAATGCCGCGAGCGCGCCGTTCCACAAAATCCAGCTTAAAGTCATTCCAGAACCTGCTTCTTTTCCGCCGATTACGAATCCCGCGGCAATCAGTGCCACAATCAGCACAGGAATAATCCACATTGCAATTTTTGAGCCAAGTTTTTTTTCGGGAATTGAATTTATTTCTGTTGTGTCGGTTGATTCTTCGTTTTTTGCGATTTTTTCAATGTGTTCTGCAACTCCGTTAAGATGTCCAGCTCCAAGAACCGCGACAATATCGTTTCCTTTTGAATCCCAGATGTGAGAGGCAAGGAATTTGTCGCGCTCGTCAATAAGAACTTCTTTTACAACCGGAAGATATTCTGAAAGTTCCTTCATCATTGAATCCATTTCTGAGGATTTCTTTAAATCCTCAATTTCTGTCTCGGAAATTTGTTCCTTGCTGAAGCCGCTTGCAATCAGCGCGGAAAGCAGTTTCATTTTTCCCATGAATGAACTTTTTGCCCACGCGCGCTTTAAGGTTGTCTGAATCGGGCGATCTACCATTTCTGTTGGAATTCCAAGTTCGTTTGCGGTTTTCATTGCGGCAAGCATTTCATCGCCGGGTTTTATGCCGACATTTTTGCCCATACGCTTTTGGAATGAGCCAAGAACCAGATTTGCAAGCAGAAGAAATCCCTCTTTTCGTTTTAAAACCTTGATTATGTCGAGTTTTTGCCAGTTGTCTGGATTTTTTATTGATTCGCAGCGTTTTTCGTCAAGCTCGATTGCAACGCAGTCCGGCTTGTTTTGTCTGATATATTCTGTGACTTCCGCAATGCTTTCCGCGGAAACATGCGCTGTGCCAATCAAAGTGATTTTTTTGCCATTGAATTCCAAAACTTTTTGTGTCTGATTCATAGTTATTTCCTTTATTAATGTTGGATTTTTTATTATTGAGAAAAGAAATAAAAATCCAACATTAATCCTCGTTATTTTTTCAAGTCTGCGGGGAGTGCCCATTCTGCTAGTCTGTATTCAAAGAACATTGGTGTCTGCATTTTTGTGATTTGGTTGTAGTATTCTGCCGCAACGGATTTTGAGCCTTTCATGTCGTAGTAAAGTGCAAGGTAATATTTCATTTTTCCTCTTTTGTTTTTGTTTGTTTCTTTTTCAATGTCTTTTATGATTGCGTTTTCTGCGTTCATCGGACCTTGGTCGTGATAAAGGCGAATCATTTTGTATTCAAGGGAATTTCTGTCCAGCGGTTTCATGTATTTTTCAGAAAGCTGCTTCATCTCAAACATTTTATTTTGCTTGATGTACGTTGCCAAAATCATAAGTTTATACGCATAAGAATCGCTGATTTCGTTTGCTTTTTCAAAATATTTTCGGGCTTCTTCCCAGTTTTCCATATGGAATTCCAGAATTCCGATTTCTTCAAATGCAAAATAATATTTCGGATTTGTTTTTACAACCATTTTGTAGTCGGCGAGCGCTTCCTGAATCTTGTTCTGCTCGTCGTAAAGTCCGGCGCGGTATGTGTAGCCAAGAAAATAATCTGGCGCAAGATTTATTGCTTTTGTCCAGGCTTTTTCCGCGTCGGCATAGCGGCCAAGACTTCGGGAATAATTTCCCAAATCAATGTAATAGTCAGAATTTTCCGGGTTCAAGTTGATTGCTTTCTGCACATTTTCAATTGCGACTTTGTAATTTTCTGATTCGGCGGCAAGTTTTCCAAGGTATTGAAAAGCAATGTCGCTTTGCGGATTGATTTCCGCAAGTTTTTCAAATGAAGTTTTGGATTCCTTTAAATTTCCAAGATAATAATTCATCTGACCGTAGCCAAAAAGTCCGTCCTCGTTGTCGTTTTCTTTTAAGATGACTTTTTTGTAGTATTCGCAGGCAAGTTTATATTTCTTTTTTAAAGCCCAGCGGTTTCCCAGAATAAGATTTGCGGTAACGTTTGTCGGGTCAGCTTTTAGGAGCGCGTTTGTTGCGTTCTGAATGTCCGCAAGTTTTCCAGACGCGTTTGCTATTTCTGCCTCAACTTCCATTACTTCAATTGTGTTGTGCCCGGAATTTTTCAGTTCGTTCACAATTGTCTTTGCTTCATTCAGCCTGTTCACAGAAAGAAGAAGCGATGCCTGCAGAATTCTTAGGTCAACATCGTCCTTTAGATTTTCCGGAATGTCCTTGTAAAGCGAGATTGCTCCGTTTATGTCTCCAGCCATAAGAGATTTCTGAAGTTCCTCGGCAAAATTTATAGTTTCTGCGCTTACAGACCACAAACCAATGTTCATGGAAAGAAAAATCGAAAGTGAAATAACCAATACTTTAAATTTCATTGAATTCTCCAAAATCAAAGGACTAAAAATGGTTGTTGAAATTCATTTGCCCTTTAGTTAAACTTAGTAAAATGTTTGCACAATTTTTAAGAAAGGCTTTTACTCTTTTAGTAATTTATGCTGTTTTAATCATCGGAATTTTCATTCTTCAGTTTAAGAATGATTCTATTATTTCAGAAAAATTAGGAAACCTCCATATTACGCTTTTGGAATCTGCACAAGATGATAACAGTATTTTATTGAAAAATAAATTCTCTGTAAAATTCAACGGACTGAATTTCAGCGGAACTGATGATAATCCTGTTCGCGCTATGATTAACGGTGCTGACCGCCCGGTGACTCTGAAAACGTGGAAAATAATTTCGCCGCTTTCGTGCGAGCTGGCTTTTTCAAATGATGTTGCGCTCCGATTTTCTGTAAGCGATGAAAGCGCAAAGGCTTATCTTTCTATTGAAGGAAATTTGCCGGCGAATGTTTCGCGGGTTTTTGTTCCGTATAATTTTGCGGTTGGAACTTCGGTTTCTTCCCGCACTGATGACCAGATTCAAATTGAAAACAAGAAGAATTTCTGGGAACTGAACGCGCCGAGCATTCAGCGTGATTATGTTGTTCTTACAAAAGCTGAAAAAGTTGCTTCTTATTCATATTTTGATAAAACCCATTCGTTTACGTTTGAGGACACAATTGCGTTCGAGGGTGCTTCCGAGGCAAATTATAGGAATAGCGTTGAAAATTTAAAGCAGAACCTTATAAATTCGTTCTCGCAGATTCCGGCGGATTCCCAGACTGTTGCCGAGCAGGAGGCAGTTTCGTTTGTTGCGGCAATGGCTGAAAAAGGAAGATATAACGAGGCGTTGGATGCTGTTCCGCAGAATTTCAAGAGGAGCGCATTGCGTACGTTCCTTTCTGCTCCGTATTTTGATACTTTGGCCCGCGTTAATGAGCCGCTTCAGGCGCAGCTTAAAAATTATGGTGAAATGATTGCACGCGCTGCGGAAACTTCTAGTTTTGACATATTCAATGTGCGCTTCATTGCGGATTATATGTGCATGCATCCAGGTTCTAGCTCTGTAAAGAAACTTTTGGCGGCTGCTTCTGCCGCGGAAATTTCTGAAAAGCCTCTTCAGCAGGCGGTCGGAATTTTGAATGTCTACAACGAGCTTTATCAGAAAAATGTTGAGCTTGCGAATATTCTTGTTCCGGCGGCATCTAAGGCTGTTGAAAAGATTTCTTCATCTTGCGCGATTGACGAAAATTCAATCACAATTGTTGAAAACGGAATCTTCCTTTCGGTTGTTCAGGCGGTTCAGGCTGGTGATGCGGTTCTTTGTTACGGAGAAACCACAAAAAATGCTTCGCTGATTGCTGGCGGTCGCTTGATTATAACTTCATATTTGAAAGAAAGCTCTTCTTTTGATTTAAAGACGCTTGGCGAACTTTACCCGATTGTTGTTCATGACAATTATTTCTATCCTCATTTTGCGGTTTTGGCATTCAATGATGGTCGTGCAGTTTGGGCTTGGACTTGCGCAAAAAATATTTCTTATGAAAACGACAATCAAGGTTCAATTACCTTGAATATTGACTTTCCGCTTTCGTACACGCATTATGCGATTATCAGCGGAATTGAACGCTTCCAGACAATTTACATCTACGATTTGGCGTTCCGCACCGATGCAAGGTTTGAGACATACAATTCTTCAGGTTATGTTTACCAGAATGATTCAAAATCCCTTCTGTTAAAATCAAGGCACAAGAGCCAAGTTGAACAGATTCGTCTGGTTTATCCGCAGGCCGCCGAGAGCGAGTAATTTTTTTAGAAATAGATTTATGCGCTGGCTTTTAGTTTGAATACAAAGCGGCGTAATTTTCCATCATTTCGTCCAATTCAGCATCGTTGTCCGCGCAAAGCGAGCAGGCAAAATAAAGCGCGATTGCAGATTCGGTTGTGAGGTAGCCCATTGGAACTGCGCCTTCACGCCAGACTCCGTGGGCGGTTATGTATTGCGAAAAATCAAGGTTTATTTTTTGCTGGGAAGTGCAGTAAAATCTCATTCCGCGGCGGTTTCCTGTTAAAAGCATTGGCTTTAGTGAATAATCGCTATCGTTCATGTTTCCTGAACCAATTCCGTACATTTCTATAAAAATTGAATGGACGGAAGAATATTTCAGCATATTGTTGTAAAGGTCGCTCCTGAATCCCGGATAAAGCCGGCACATAAACATTTTTCGGCTGGCTTCCGCAAGCAGGCGGGAAACAACATCTCTGTCTAAATCTGAAATTCCGTTGAACTGGGTTGCAATCGGACCGCTTTCACGGAATTTCTGGGAAGTCAAGTTCCAGTTTGAAAAAATTCCCGGCCGCTCAAAGTGCAGGTTCAGCGGTGAAAGAACTTTTCCGCCGTAAACTACAAAAACTCCGCTTTTTTCTTTTGAGGCGGTTTCAATCGCAAGCCTAAGATTTACTTCCGCTTCGGTGCTTTCCAATGGCAACGTTGAGGACGCGGTAATTACGATTGGCACTTCTGAATCAGAAAAAAGCCAGTACAAAAGCGCGGCTGTGTAGCTCAAAGTGTAAGTTCCGTGCGTTGTGACAATTCCGCTTGCGGTTCCGGCGTTGATTCTTGAATTGATTTCTGTGATAAGTTCCGCCCAGTCGGAAGGTTCAAGTTCCTCGCTTAGATATTGACCTGCGGAAATAACCTGTAGCGGCGTGTCCGGGGCAATCTGTTCGGCAATGTTTTTAAGAACCGAAGAATCTCCAGCGGAAACTGTCCCATCTTTGTGTCTTACCGCGGAAATTGCGCCACCAGTTGTAATCATATAGATTACGCTTATATTCAGTTCTTTTTTTATAAGCGATTTTACAACTTGCGGAACGGCGCGACCTTCTGTTTCCTTCATCACAAGTCCGGTTAAAAATTCCAGCGGCTGCATCTGTCCGTTCTGAAGAATTTTGCATTGCTCAGGATTTTCTTTTATTGCTTTCAGAACGTACGGAAGCAAGTCTTTTTCGTTTGCAAGTTCCGTAATGTTTAGGGATTTCATCAGTTTGTCCGGCGAATGTCCGTTTTCAAAAGTTGAGCGTAGAAGTTTTTTTGCCGTAAAACTGTGGATTTCATTTGTGTCAAGTTTTTTTATAATCCACGCAAAATGCGCCGGTGTGATTTTTGATTTTGAAAGAGTTATGTTCGCCTTGTTCAAAAGCCGTGTAAGTTCGCTGGCCATCCAATGCGCTGTGTTTACAGGATTTGCTCCGAGTGCAGCAACAGATTCAAAAAAATCAGCTTTTTCTTTTGTGTCGCAAAGAAATTCAGAGCGAAGGCGGGAAACTCCGTACTGTTGCTTAAAGCGTTGTCGTCTTGCTTCTGGAAGCTCGATTTTTATTTCGGCGGAAAGTTTTTCCTCTGCATTTTCAAGGTTTATTGTCTGCGGAGGATTCAGATGTTCAAAACGGTTTTTTGTTAACGTCCGTTCCTTGTAGAATTCCGTGCAGGATTTTGCCTCGTTCCAGAGACGGCTTTCGCTGTGGATTTTTTCCCCGGCAGAAATCATATTTTCCTGGCGGGTAAGTTCGTGGTTCACCGCTTTTCGCGCAAAGTTGAATGAATTTAAATTCCTGAGTTTTACGTAATAATCTGGGAGATGCGGATATTTTGAAAGCGCGACATAAGCGTTGCATCGGATGTAGCTGTCTTTCTGTTCTGTGTTTTCAATATTTAAATATTGTGTCAGGCGGCGCAGTTCCTCCAGAAAAATGTGGACTTCTTCCCCAAGTTCAAATGAAGGCGCGGTTTTTATGCGGATGCTCGGATTTCCGGCAAAAGAATAGTCCATTCTTGTTTTTCCGTTTGCGTGTGTCAGGCGGCCTAAATCTTCTTCAATCCGAACTTCTTCAATCTTGATTGTTTTCCGGTGGCTGTGAAACATAAGGTTCATCGTGCCTTTTTCCGCGATTTTTATTGAATATCCGTTGATTGTTTTTCCGTTCTGGATTTCCGGGATTGGCGCGGCGATTTTTTCAATGTCAGAAATTATTGAAATCTGGCAGCCTAATGCATTTGCGAGTGTATAAACGCTTTGCAAAACCAGCGGTTCAATTGAAATTTTGCCGGTCTTGTGGTCTGTAATGAATACAGAATTTACTGCGGCAAGCTGAATTCTTGTTTCAACGTACACAAATGACTGATACACGCGAAAAACTCCTAAAATAATTGAAAATTATACCGTTTTACAAAAATTTGTGATATACTCATACCAAATGAATAAACATGATTTTCCAAAAATCCATTTTTATGATCAGGATTTTGTAGACATTTACAACAAGACTTGGACAATGCTTTCAGATTACTGGATTGATCCAAAGACAGGGGAAAAATCCTCTGATGGTTATTTTATTTATCCGCGCGGTGAAAAGCTTGTCATAGACCAGCTGGAAAGTATTTTTTCATCATTCTTTCTTGTGTACTCAAACCGCAATTATGATGCAAATAGAAATATAGATTATTTTTATTCAAAGCAGGAAGAAGATGGCGCAATCCGCTGGCGTTATGATGTAAAAACCGGAAAACCTCTTCTGGATGATTCAAATCCGCAGGGAATCGGGTTGCCGCTTTTTGCCTGGGCGGAATTCAATCTTTACCATAAATCTGCGAACAAAAAGCGCATAAAAGAAGTAATGCCGATTCTGCAGAAATATATGAACTGGATTGACGAGAATTTTAAGCAGGAAAACGGACTTTACGCTGTTCCGGCAACTGCAAGCACAATGTTCAATTCTCCGCGCGAAAAAGTTTTTTACCCGATTGATTTTAACGCGGCTGTGGCAATTAACTGCGCTCACATGTCTGTTCTTGGCGACATTTTGAATGACAAGGATTTGAGCTTTCAGTACAGAAGAAATTATTTTTCAATAAAAACAAGAATCAACTCGATGATGTGGGATTCTTCCGCCGGATTCTATATGGATTTGGACAAGGACGGAAACAAACTGCCGGAAAAAACAATCGCCGGATTCTGGCCGCTCTTGGCAGAAATTCCTAGCGCCGACAAGTCAGAGGTTCTTATTGCGCATTTCAGCAATCCTGCGACATTCGGGCTTGAGCATCCGTTCCCATCGCTTTCCGCGGACAGTTTTAGCTTTAAGGAATCTGGTCAGGGGTATTGCGGAAGCGTTTTCCCGATGTTCAATTTTATGGTCATCAAAGGGCTTGAAAAATACCAGCGTTACGAGCTTGCACGCGAATGTTCAATCCGCCACTTGTATTACGTTCTTGACGGACTTATGCCGGCGGACGAGAACCAGAAGGGCGATTTTTATGAAGCGTACAAACCGCTTAGCTCTCAAAAAGCTGAACTTGAAGGCTCGGACTGGTTCCCAAGAAATCATTATATGATTGGAACTGGACTTTCCACAATCGCGCTGATGATTGAGAACGTTATCGGGCTTTCAATAAGTTTGCCGCGAAAAACTGTAGACTGGATTATTCCAAACCTTGAGATTATGGGAATTGAAAATCTTTCCCTAAAGCGAAATCTTATTACAATTTTAAGCAATAAGAGTCCGCGTGGCTGGGAAATTCAGATGGAAAGTGAAAAACTTTACTATTTTACAATAAATATTCTGGATCAAAAGAAGAAGACTTTGCCGATTCCGTCTGGCAAGTGTTCAATGCTTATTGATAAACTTTAAATTTTTGTAAAATTTGGTTTTTGCAGACTTTGTTCTGTTCAAAATTTAATATTGTTAAGTTAGACTGAAAAAACGCTTTGATGTAAAAATTGAATGCAGATTTTCAGTCTATTTATTATTTGCGGGGTCTATATGTCAACACCAGAAGCAGTCATTGAAATCGGCTCAACGGGTGTGCGCCTGTTGGTTGCTGAATTTACACAGGAGCGAAAAAGAAATATTCTCGACCGTTCGGAAATGCCGGTTTCCCTTGGCAGGGATGTTTTTACGTCCGGTTCAATTTCCAGGGAAACTCAGACGCAGATTCTTCATATTTTACAGCGTTTTAAAGAGCAGCTTGTTGCCTGGGATATAAATCCTGGGGAAACAACGGTTATTGCCACATCTGCATTCCGCGAGGCGAAAAACAAAGATCCTGTAATGGATAAAATTCTTTTGGCGACCGGTTTCCGCGTAAAAGTTATTGATGGAATTGAAGAAAACCGTTTGATGTATCTTGCGGTGACGGAATGTTTAAAGGAAGAGGCGGCGAAAGTTCGGTCAGAAGATTCAGTTATTCTTGAAGTTGGCGGAAGTTCAACTGAAATTATGCTGATGAAAAAAGGAAAAATTGCCGGCGCGCACAGTTTGCGGCTTGGAACTACGCGGCTTGAATTGAAAACCCGCGGTCAGGCGGCTGCATCTCATGATGATGTTCAACGTTACATTGAAGAATATGCTTTGAACGCAAAAAGTCTTTTGGAAAGCGAGCTAAATCTTTCTGAAGTAAAGCAGTTTTTGGCGGTTGGTGCGGATGCGACTCTTGCCGCAATCAATGCCGGAAAACCGATTTCAACTTTTTTGTGGTCAATTGAGCGCGAGGATTTTGACCGATTTGTTGATGAAATTCAGGAATATTCAATTGATGAATGTGTCGCGCGCTTTAAAATTTCATACAACGATGCGCAGACGCTTTGTGTAAGCCTTTTGATTTACAAGATGTTTGTTCATCATACGAACTGCAAAAAAATCATTGTTCCAGAAACAAATATCCGCGAAGGCGTGATTATTAGCCACACAGACACAGCCGGAGATGAGCTTCAGGAGGAATTTCACCAGCAGATTACAGCTTCTGCCGTTTCTCTTTTGCGGAAATACCACGGAGACCAAGGGCATGCGGAAAGAGTGCGCGAAAATGCGTTGAAAATTTACCGTTGCCTTGAAAAAGAAATTTCGTTGGAAGCTCGGTCTGTAATTCTTCTGGAAGTCGCGTCAATCCTGCATGATATTGGAATTTTTATCCGCATGGATGACCACAACCTGCACAGCGAATATATTATCCGTCATTCAGAAATTTTTGGTCTTACCAGAACTGAAAATCTTATTGTAAGCCTGATTGCGCGTTATCACCGTGGAAAACAAATGCCGCAGGACAACGAGCAATTTCCGGTTTTTGCAAGAAGCGACCGTATGACAATCCTTAAATTGACTGCTATTTTGCGGCTTGCGGATGCTTTGGACAGAAGCCACGGATATTCTTTGAAGGATATTGCTGTTCAGCTAAAAAATGATTCATTGATTATAAAGGCAAAAGGAAGCCAGAATCTTTCGCTTGAACGGATTGCGCTTGAAGAAAAAGGCGATTTGTTTGAGTCAGTTTTTGGCTACAAAGTTGTTTTGCTTTAAGGATAGGAGGAACATTCTATGGAACCAAGATTTTTTAACCGGGAGCTTTCGTGGATTGAATTTAACGGCAGGGTTCTTCATCAGGCTTTGCGTACTGAACTGCCTTTGCTGGAGCGGCTTCAGTTTCTTTCTATTATATCAAGCAATTTTGATGAATTTTTTATGGTTCGGGTTGCAAGCGTAAAGCGTCAGTTTTTTTCAAATCCTGAATCTGTTGATATTTCAGGTTTAACGCCGGAACTTGTGCTTCATCAGATTTCTGCGCGGGCACATCAGATTATCCGCGAGCAGCACAATTGCCTTAACAATGATGTTCTTCCGGGGCTTTCAAAAAAACACATAACCTACGTTAAGCCAGAAAATTTTTCTGCCGCGCAAAATGAATACGCTCTCAATTTTTTCAGGAACGATGTTTATCCGCTTTTAACGCCGCTTAGAACTGACACAGAAGTTTTTCCTCACATTGGAAATCTTGCAAAATATGCGGCTTTTCTTTTAAAACCGATTTCTGGAATCCGAAAAACTGATGCAAATTTCAAGGGCGACGAAAATGCTCCTCGAATTGCGCTTGTTCAGATTCCGGCAGGAATTCAGCAGGTTGTGTGGCTTCCGAGTGAAAGCCATGAAAAGCAGTTTGCGCTTGCGGAAGAAATCATAACTCAATATGGAACGCATCTTTTTCCGGGTTTTAATGTTGAAGAGACAATGATTTTTAAGGTTGCCCGCGACGCGGATTTTGCGGTTGACGAAGATTCTGGAAGAAATTTTATTCACGAGATGGAAAAAGTTCTTGTGAAACGCCAGTCATCATTTCCTGTTGAAATTACTTGCAACAACACTAGTGAAAAAATTCTTAAATTTCTTTCAGAAAAACTCGAACTTTCTGATGATGATATTTATTGCGTTGACGGAATTATTGACCCGAATGTTCTTGGTGGTCTTCGCGATGTTGAGGGCGCTGAAAAATTGTGCTTCCCGGAATGGCAGCATTTTTATCCTTCTGAATTGCCGCAGGACGAGTCTTACTGGGATATTATAAAACAGCGTGATGTTCTGCTTCACGTTCCTTACGAGTCTTACGAGCCGGTTGTAAAATTTATTTCTGATGCGGCGGATGACCCGAATGTTCAGGCGATAAAAATGACGCTTTACAGAACTGGAAAAGATTCCCCGATTATAAGCGCATTGGAACGGGCTGCACAAAAAGGAAAGCAGGTTGTTGTTCTTGTTGAATTAAAGGCTCGTTTTGATGAAGAGCGCAATATCGGCTGGGCGAAAGAACTTGAAAATGCTGGAGTTACCGTAATCTATGGTCTTGTGAATTTAAAGGTTCACGCAAAAATAATTATGGTTATGCGCCGCGAAAATGACACAATCCGGCGGTATGCGCATCTTGCGACCGGAAATTACAACCCGAAAACCGCAAAAATTTATTCAGACTTGTCGTTGTTCACGGCAAATTACGAGATTGTGAACGACGCGACTTTGTTCTTCAATCTTGTTACAGGTTATTCAACTTTGCAGAATATGAATCAGCTTGCGATGGCGCCGGTAACTTTAAAGTCAAGGTTGCTTTCCATGATTCAGCGTGAAATTGACAGAAGTGATTCCGAGCATCCTGGACTGATTATGGCAAAAATGAACAGTCTTACGCATGAGGAAATTATTCAGGCTTTGTACAAGGCGAGTCAGGCTGGCGTAAAAGTTATGCTGAATGTGCGCGGAATTTGTATGCTTGTGCCTGGCGTAAAAGGTCTTAGCGAAAATATCAAGGTTGTTTCAATTGTTGACCGCTATCTTGAACATTCCAGAATTTTCTATTTTCAGAATGGTGGCGATCCGGAACTTTATCTTTCCAGCGCGGACTGGATGCCTAGAAATTTAGACCGAAGAATTGAGCTTATGTTCCCGATTTTGGATTCTTCAGTTTTTAAGGAAGTGAAAAATATCCTTGAAATTTATTTTGAGGACAGAATGAATGCTCTTGAACTTTCAGAAAGCGGGCAATGGAAGGAAATTCCTTGCAAAAACGAGGAGCAGAAAAAGCGCGCGCAGGAAATTCTTTACAAAAAGTACAAGCGAAGAAACGAAGCTGCCGCAAAAAAGCAGAAAATCGGGTTTGAAGTTCGCCGCAAGGACTAAAACATGATTACCGTTGAAACAAAAGTAAAAATTCCTTTTCTTTGGGGAAAATCGGCGTTCAGAAAATCAAAATGGAATCAGGTTAATCTGATTGTCGGTCCGAACGGTTCGGGAAAAACCTTGCTTGCGGAACAAATTTCTTCTCAATTTGAAAAAAAAGGCTACAAAGTTGATTTTTTGCGCTCGGAACGTTCAAACCAGAACGAACTTTTGGAAAAATTAAAGACGGATTCAGAGCTTTGCAAAAAAATCGAGACAGTGATTTCGAGCATGTTTGGAAAAACTGTAAAATTCAAGAAAAATCCAGACGGAAATGTTGTTCCTGTTGTAGTGAACAAGGCTTGGGACATTGAATATGGACTTCAGGAAGGCGAGTGCCACGGCTTAAAAGAAATTCTTACGCTTCTGATTGCGCTTTACGGCTTAAAATCTTCTGTTTTGATTCTGGATGAGCCGGAATTGCATTTGCATCCGCAGTTTCAGCTTTTTTTTATGAACGAAATCCGCAAAGTTGCAAAAAATGACAGCAGCCGGATTTTCTTTCTGATAACTCATTCACCGTATTTTATTGATTTGCGTTTTGCCGAGGATATTTTGGGTGTTGTGGTTTGCCACGTTAATCGAGTTCCGACTTACATTGATTCTCTTGATGATGAAACAGAATCTTTGTTGCGCCGCTTTTTGCCGAGATTCAATACGTACCACAAGCAGTTTTTCTTTAGCGACAACCAGATTTTTGTTGAAGGCTACACCGACCAGCAGATGTTTACGATTTTGCTGAACTGCATGGAAAATTTGCCGGGCGTTGTTGGAACTAGCGTTATCGATGTTGGCGGAAAAGATGAGCTTGGCGTATTTTTTACGGTCTGCTCGTTGCTTGGAACGGATGGACGGATTGTAACGGATATGGATTCCCTTTTTGCCGGAAAACTTAGGGATGTTGTCTGTGCAGATTCGCGGCCTGAACTTTGGCTTGAAAAACAGTATGAGAAGCAGCTTCCTTTTTACCGTTCGTTGTTTACCCGCCGTGGAGTTCCTCAAAAAGTTTCGCTTGAAAAACTTATTTATCGCCTAGAAAGCTATCTTGTTGAAATTGGAAAAAATGTGGTGCAGATTGATTTTCCGATAAATCCTGAAATCGACGTTTTTGTTCAAAAATTAAAGGCACTTTACGAAAAGTATGAAAAGCCGGAAGGTCTGGATACTTTTAAAACGGTTGTTCTTATGGGCGTAATTCTTTTGGAAGAAAAGTTAAAGGATATTCTTCCGATTCCGCTGGCGCGCACAATTCCTCTTGTTTTTAATTTGAGCAATCTGATTTTTGCCGCTTTTGAAACAGCCCGCGTTTACGTGCTTCCTTACGGTTGCATTGAGCATTTTTACACTCAGTCCAAGGTTGATTATATGCCGATTTCGGGAAAAGATAAACTTTTTCATGCGGAATTTGAAGCGATGGTGAATATGACTTCAGAAGAGTTGCGCAAAAATTATTCTGAACTTGTATGGATTTTGACAAAAGCCTGCGCCCCGAATTAAATTCAATTTAAAACTTGCCGTTTTTGCATTTCTTTTCTTATATTTAAAAGTAACGAATAGCATAAATTTGAATTTTATAAAAAAATAAAAGCGTAGTCAGATTTACGATTTGTGAAGACTTTGGGCGATAAGACCAGTTAAAGTGCTTAGCACCCAAGTCAGTACAAGCGAAGCGCGAGCCCAACCGTCTGGAGCAAATTGGAAATCTGACGAAAGCGGTTTTTCAGAATTCATAAAATTCGAGTTTTATGCTGATAGATTTTTTTACAAACTCAAAGAGGTGTTTTTCAAAAATGGCAAAACATGAATTTCAAACAGAGGTAAATCAGCTTTTACAGTTACTTATCCATTCTTTGTATTCTAACAAAGATATTTTTCTTCGCGAAATTATTTCCAACGGAAGCGATGCATTGGACAAGCTGAAATATCTTACAGTTTCTGATGAGGCTTACAAAAACATAAAATTTGAACCGCGTCTCGATATTTCTTTTGACGAAAAAAATAATGTGCTTGTTGTTCAGGATTCTGGAATCGGTATGAATGATGAAGATTTGCAGAACAATTTGGGAACAATCGCGCGTTCTGGCACAAAGGCTTTCCTTTCAAAATTGACAAGCGAAGCTTCAAAAGATTCAAATTTGATTGGTCAGTTTGGCGTTGGATTTTATTCAGCATTTATGACGGCAAAAAAAATTGATGTTTATACGCGAAAAGCTGCTGGCGACGGAAAAATCTGGCATTGGTCAAGCGACGGAACAAATTCCTATGATTTGGATGAAGTAAGCGCGGAAAGTGAAATTGCAAAAAAATATGGTTTTGACAACCCGGAACTTAGCGGTTCTGCAATCGTTATGACTTTAAACGATGACAGCAAGGATTATGCTTCCCGCTGGAAGATTGAAGAGCTGGTAAAAAAATATTCAGACCATATTGCGTTCCCGATTTATCTTCATTATGACCAGAATAAATATGACGACAAAGGAAACGTTACTTCAACAGAAAAAAAAGTTGATCAGGTTAATACTGCAAGTGCGCTTTGGAAACGACCAAAAAGCGAGCTGAAACCAGAAGATTATAACGAGTTCTACAAGACAATCGGCCACGACGGACTTGAGCCGTTGCATTACGTTCACACGCATGCGGAAGGAACTTTAGAATATACAACTTTGTTCTACGTTCCTCAGGTTGCTCCGTTCGATATGTATCAGGCTGATTACAAGAGCGGTGTAAAACTTTATGTAAAACGCGTTTTCATCACTGATGATGACCGCGAGCTTTTGCCGGCTTATCTGCGTTTTGTGCGCGGTGTTATTGATTCAGAAGATTTGCCGTTGAATGTAAGCCGAGAAATTTTGCAGCAGAACAGAATTCTTGAGACTATCAGAAGTTCTTCTGTAAAAAAATTGCTCAGCGAATTCAAAAAAATGGGCGAAGATGCGGACAAAGCCAAAAAGACAGAAGAAAGCAAACGCACTGATGAAGAAAAGAAAACAATTGAAAAGTGGAATAAATTCGTAAAAAATTATAACCGCCCGATGAAAGAAGGCTTGTACAGCGATTATGCAAACCGCGATGAAATTGCGGAAATCGTTCGGTTTAAATCAACAGACGCAAGCGGAACAGGCGATGGAAACTACACAAGTTTTGCCGGATATGTGAGCCGCATGAAGCCTGAGCAGAAGGCAATTTATTACATCACAGGAAGCGATGAAAAAAATCTTCGCGCAAACCCGTTGTTAAAAGCGTATGTGAACAAAGGTTTTGAAGTTCTTGTGATGGACGATGATATTGATGAAGTTGTTATCGGTGGCTACGGAAAATACAAGGATTTTGAGCTGAAAGCTGTAAACCGCAGCGGAAGCGATGAAGATTTGGGAATCAACAAGGAAGAGGCTAAAAAGAAGGAAGAAGAATTTAAGCCTGTTACAGAGAAAATCAAAAAGGCTTTGGGCGACAAAGTAAAGGAAGTCCGACTTTCTAAAACTTTGAGTGGCGAAAATCCTTCTTGCATTGTTGTTGACCAGAACGACCCAAGCTGGCAGATGGTTCAGATGATGAAGGCAATGGGACAGAACGGTCCGGATTTGAAACCGATTCTTGAAATCAATGCGGAACATCCGATTGTCGCAAGACTTAAAGATTCTTCTGATGAAGCAGTTATTGCCGATGTTTCAGAAGTTTTGCTTGACCAGGCGTTGCTTGTTGCCGGCGTTGAACTGAAAGACCCGGCCGACTTTGTAAAAAGTCTGAATAATTTGCTTAGCAAATAAGGTTTTCTGTACAGAAATTTGAATTTAAATCCTTGAGTTTTTGTTGCGAATCAATAATAGCTCAAGGATTTTTATTCCACTTCTCCCCAGACTTTAATTGTGTTTTTGCCGGAATCTTTTGCCTGGTAAAGGGCACGGTCGGCATTGGAAAGAGTTGTTTCCATGTCAGAAATGTCTTTTTGGTCAAAATTGCTGGCAATTCCCATGCTGAAACCGAGTTTTTGTTCCGGCGAAATATTTATTTTTTTTGACAAAAGTTTTTCCATTTCAGGAATAAAAAAATCAGCTTTTTCCAAAGCGACTTTTAATCGTTTCGCGGCATTTTTTGCTTCATCGCAGTTTGTGTTAGGCAAAAGAACAACGAATTCGTCTCCTCCGAAACGCGAAATAAAATCAATGCTTCTGTAGATTTTTTTCAGCAAATTTGCGAATTTTGAAATCACCAAATCTCCGGCTTCGTGCCCAAAAGTGTCGTTTATATTTTTAAAATTATCCAAATCAATGAACGAAATGCTTGTCTGGAAACATTTTTCATTTTCTTTTTGATAACGGCGAATCATTTCGCTTTCTACGGCAAGTTTTTCCTGCAATGCGCGGCGGTTTTTCAGTCTGGAAAGTTGATCCGTTGAAGAAATCACAAGAAGATGTTCGTTCTGGTTTCGCATTACAAGTTGCGCCTGAATGTTGGAAATCGCGATGTTCAGAATGTTCAGCTCTTCTTCCAGAATTTTATTTGTCGGGTTAGGAAAAATAATAATCGCGCCGTAAAAATCGTACTTTGAAATATTTGCATAAAAAATATTTTCTTCTGGAATAAAAATCAGGTTTGTTCCATTTTTTTCGGCGTTCTTTTGTTCGTCCAGACTTTTCCATTTTTCCTGTTGAGGTTCCGGTTCGTTGTTCCGCGTTGAATGGGCGAGCAGCTTCCAATTTTCATCAGTTTTTTCAGCAATAAAAATCGCATTTGCCGTTATGTAATCCAAAAGTTCAGAAACGGCTTTTGCGCAGTAATTTTTTACGGATGTCGCGTCTGAGCCGAGCATCATTATTTTGTTCAAAAAAAGCGAGTCGCGCAGGCGTTTTTGCATTTGCGTCATCAGTTTTTCTTTTTCGGCTTTTTCGTCAATTGAAGAAAGATTTATGTTCACCGGCGAAAATTTTTCAATGTTGTTAAAATATTCATCAATTGTAAGCGATTTTTTTTCTTTTGTGTAATACGGTAAATTTGAATCTTGTGCGATTTTAAATCCTTTTCCAAAGAAATTTTCAGCTTCTTTTTGATGACCTGCATTTTTCAGCGCGTTTGCAAATTCATAGTAAATAAAAACGTGCCTGTAATTTTGTGCGGAACTGAATTTCGCAAAAAGCGAGTCACATTCTTCAATTGATTTTAGGGCTTTTTCAAGATTTCCTTCGGAAAGAGCCAGTTCAGCTTTGATAAGATAGCGGATTGGCGAATTTATTGTTGTAATCGGTTTTCCGTTGTGGATTATGTTCTGATAATTGATTCTTGCGCGCGTAATATAGCCAAGTGAAAGTTCGAGCAATGTTTTATATGACAAAATGTCATTGAATTCCGGCAGAAATGAATTTACTGTATGATTTTCCATGTCGAACATATACAGAAAGTGCAGAATTTTCTGGTAAAAAATATATGCTTCGTTAAAATGCCTTGAATACAAAAGTGCGTTCGCCAAATTTGAAACGGTGATGATTATTTCGGCGTTGTCTTTTATTTCTGTTATTCTGCTGATAAAACTGTTTATGCGGTCATAGGATTCCTTGAATTTTCCGGAGATAAGATTTTCGTAGGCAAGCCCATTCCGAATTTTCATTATTGTGTAAAGGTCTCCGATTTTTGTGCGCAGTTCATTGCATTTTTGGTACCAGAGCGGTGCTTCTTTTGTGTTTCCGTTGTGAAGAAGCAAAATGCCTTTCCAGTTGTATGCGGTTGAAAGCGCGGCTTCGTTTCCAAGAAATTCTGCGGTCTCAATTGCTTTTTCAATTTTTGGCATCATGTTGTAAGGCGTGTCGTAGTCGTTCAAGGTTTGCCAAGGAACAATCAGAAGTGTAAAAAGATAATTGTTCACAAGACATTGCTGTTCAAGCAGATTCAGCGTGTGCTCGTAGCGCGAAACTGATTCTGCTGTGTCCGATTTTTGCGTGATAATATAATCCATCATCGTGGCAAGCGCAAAAAATGGATTTTCCTGTTTGTTGATTAGCCGTTTTTTTATTAGGGTCGCGTATTTTAATGCCGCAGAGTTTGAGGCTCGCTCATAATTTATAAGGCAAAGGCAATAAAGCGCGCTGATTTCAAAATCGTCATTTTTTTGACCTTCCAAGACTGAATTAAGATAAAAAAGCGCACTGTCTAAAAGTCCTGCCCGGTAAAAAAGAATTCCTGCCTCAATCTGAATCGGGCGCATCTGTGCATTTGTAAAATTGAAGGCTTCCTGTTCGTTTTCAAACCATTTTAAGAAAGTTGTCGCCTGCTCATAAGAAAGAAAATAGCGGCAATTTTTAAGGAATGAAAGAATTGTGTTGTAGCTAGGTTTTCTGGCAATTTTTATTTCTTCTGGAATTTTCACGGATTTATCAAAGTCGGTGATTTCAAAAAAATTCTTTTCATTTGAAATTTCCTGATAGAATTCATTTATATAAGAATTTTCCTCGATATTTGCATAATTAAAAATAAAAATCAGCTTGCAGTTAAGTTTTTCTTTTGCAAGTTCCTTTAAGATTTCAATTGAATTTGAAGGAAGCAGCTGCGCGTTCAAAATGTAGAAAGCCCCGGCCGCATATTTTTTGAACAGCGCGACGATTGTGTTTTTCATCCGCAGTTTTTCGTAAAAAAGTTCCTCTGTAATAACAAGGTCAAGTCGTCGGTCGGCAACTCCAGTTTTAAAATATGAGTTGAATGTGCTTTTGTGAAGCATGTAGGCATTTTCCGCAATATCGCGTTCGGTCGGCTTAAATTTAGAAAGAATCCCCAAAAACGGTTTTACAGGCGAAAAATCATCCTGAAGATTGATGACAGTTCCTTTTTCAGGAAAATATTTGTAGACATAATCCATTAAAGCTTCTGGAACAGAAAAATACATGATATTTTCGTTCTCATCTGAAAAAAAGGACTTTGTACTTGATGTTATAATTTCGCTTAAAATCATTTTTGCTTCTTTTTTTTGTTTTTTAGTAAGAAACTTTGATTTTTATTCAGAACGAACTATAGCGCAGGCAGATTTACAATTTGTGAAGATTTTGGGCGATTGTATCAATAAAAGTGCGTAGCACCCAAAGTTTTACAAGCGAAGCGCGAGCCCAACCATCTGGAACTAATTGAAAATCTGCCGTAAGCGATTTTTCATAATTCTCAAAAAATCAAAACTCTTACTATGTTAAATTATAGTGAAGTTTTCTTTTTATGCAAATTTTCAATTACAATAGAGAAAAAATAGGTTATAATTTTGGTATGAAAAATAAATCAGCCGTAAAAACATTTGGAATTTTGACTTCCGGGGGCGATGCTCCTGGTTTGAATGCAGCGATTCGTGGCGTTTGCCGCTCTGCAATGATTAATTATGGAATGAAAGTTATCGGAATCAAAAATGGTTACCGTGGACTTATAAACGGTGATGGATTTCCTATTACTTCAGAAACCGTTTCTGGAATTCTGACGCGCGGAGGAACTTTGCTTGGAACAAGCCGTGAAAAGCCTTTTAAAAATCCTCTTCCGAATCCAGAGACAGGACTTCTTCCTATTGAAGCGATAAAAAAGAATTATAAAAAATGGAAACTTGATGCGCTTGTTGTTCTTGGCGGAAACGGAACAAATACAACCGGCGCGCTTCTTGCAAAAGAAGGATTGAATGTAATCGGGCTTCCAAAAACGATTGACAACGATATTGTCGGAACTGATGTTACTTTTGGTTTTCATACGGCGGTTGATGTTGCCACAGAAGCAATTGACCGAATCCATACAACAGCTCATTCTCACAGCCGCGTAATGGTTGTTGAGGTTATGGGGCATAAGGCTGGCTGGCTGGGCTTGTATTCTGCGCTTGCTGGTGGCGGCGATGTTTGTCTTTTGCCGGAAATTCCTTATGACATAAATTCTGTTGCAAAAAATGTTCTTGCGCGCCGCGATGCCGGAAAAGAATTTTCAATTGTTGTGGTTGCGGAAGGTGCTCTTTCTAAAGAAGAAGCAAAAATGGATAAAAAGACGTTCAAAAAAACTCGTGCAGAAATGGTTCAGTCGATTGGCTATCGTGTTGCAAAAGAGCTTGAAAACGCAACTGGTCTTGAAAGCCGAACTTCTGTTCTTGGATATTTGCAGCGCGGTGGAACTCCTAGCCCTTATGACCGTGTTCTTGCAACGCAGTTCGGTGTTGCCGCAGCTGATTTCCTTGCACGCGGTGAATTCGGTCAGCTTGTTGCAATGCAGAACAACCAGATTGTAGGAATTCCGCTGGAAACTTGCGCTGGAAAAGTAAAGAATATTCAGCTTGACGATCCGCTTATTGCAACAGGACGTTCTGTAGGAATTTGTTTTGGTGACTAAAAATGCCAAAAAACAATTTTAAGTGCCATTTCTGCAAAATTTGTCTTGGGCGCGGATGCGTCGGGCAAATGCCAGGAATGGGCGGTGTGAACAACAGCCAGAATTTTATTTTAAACTGCGATGCTTGGGATAAAATTCCAGTTGAAGAAAACGTTGAGGTAGCTGTCGAAAATATTGGAATCGCGCCAGTTACAGGTGCGGTTCAGAATATCGGTTTTGAAAACGAAGAGGATTTTTACTTTCCGTATTTTTCTGCGGCGCAAAAAGAAGGAATTTCTGTTTGCGTTGGAGATGGCGCGCCAGACGAAAAATTGAAGCTCGGCTTGGCGGCTGTGCAAAAACTTGGTGCAAAGGCTGATTTTTTTCTGAAGCCATATTCAAATGCGCGGCTTTTTGAGCGGATTGACTGGATTCGGGAAAATGCGCTTGCAGTGGGAATTGATATTGATGCGTTCAATATTGTTTCCATGCGGGATCAGGCGAAACTTGAGAAAAAATCTGTCGCCCAGCTAAATGAATTCAGAAAATATTCAAAACTTCCGCTTGCGATAAAAGGCGTTTTTACAAAAGAAGACATTGAACTTTGCAAGGAATTGAAACCGGAAATAATTGTTGTTTCAAATCACGGCGGCAGGGTAGAGACTGAAACTGGTTCTACCGCGGAATTTTTGCAGGCAAACGCAAAAATCTTAAAGTCGGTTTGCGCGGAGCTTTGGGTTGACGGCGGAATCAGGAAAAAACGCGACATTCAGGCGGCATTGACGCTTGGAGCAAAAAAATGCCTTGCCGCCCGCCCATTTATCAGCGCGCTTTGCAAAGGAATGGAAAACGGCGGCGCGGAATTCGGAGTTAGCAAAATGCAGGCAAAAATACATGAAATGTTGTGCTCGCGTTAGCGCTGGGAAGGGCGAACGCAGTGAGTTGCAACGCAATGGAGGCGAATGCCGGAACCCTGGACATAGCGACCACCGCTTGCGGTGGGAACGCCCGGAAATTTATTTTCCAGATGAATTTCTGCATGACAAAAAGAAAACTGAGACAATTACAAAAATCAACACATACACAATTGCTCCGGCCGCAAGCGAGAATGAAACTCCGGTGATTCCTAAAAGTCCGTAATTTATGAATTTGAAAAGGCAGACTGCAAGGTTGTAAAGGAAAAAATATGCGGCGCAAAGAAGCGGAAACATTGCGACCCATTTGAATTTGAAAACGGAATTTTCTTCAAGGCGGAAATGCCACGCCAAATATGCGATTACAACGAATAAAATCAAAATGTAGAGCGGTTTTAGCATACGGTTCATAAGGATGTGTGCAAAAGATTCTGCGGAAAATCCGTATTTTTCGGCTTTGCTTACAAAATTGAAAAGTGAAATTAAATTCATTGAGTCTGCGCCGCTGGATGCTTGCTCAATTAGTTCAAAATCGCTGAATGGCATTTTTAAGATTCTGAAGCCGCTTAAGTCTGATTTTTTGTTTCCAAGTTTAAATTCCGGGCTGATGATTTTGTCCGGGAAATTTCTGTCTACAGAATTCAAAAGAATGTAAGGAACTGCGCTGATTTTTTTGTCAATTCCAAGAAGATTTTTTGTGTCGCTATCTAAAAATTCAGTTTGAAGCGCAGTCATTTTTGCATAAGGAACGTAATGTCCGCAAATCACTGCGCCGTTTTTGTCAAGTTCAATGATTTCCAGTCCGCGCAGATATAAAATCATATTTGTTGTTGAACGGCTGGTTGTAATTCCGTGGATAAAATAAATTGTGGAATTTTTTGTTTCATTTTCCTGGATTTTAAAGTAAACGTTGTTTGCTCTTTCGTAAGCCTGAAGATTTTTTGTCTCATCGCGGAAAAAATACTGATTTTTAAGAAGTTTTTCTGAAATTTCAAGGTAGTTCACAATGTCCGGGTCTGTTGAAAGTTTTTTTGATTCAAGCGAAAGCGCATGAAAAACGTAATAAGAGCGCAAAATATCGCCATTTATGAGCGAAACGTAGCCTTCATATTTTTTGCCAAAGATTTTTTGTTCCTCGGTTGTGCCGATTTCCTTCGCCTGGTCAAGTTTGTTCCATGCTTCTGCGGAAATTTGTTTCAATTCTGAAATATTTATATCTTTTGAGGCGGCAGATTTTAGGGCAAGCTGTGAATAATAATGCGCGCCGAACCAGTCTTTTTGCAGAAGGCAGTTTTTTGCGGTTTTCATAAGCTCGAAGGATTTGTAAGGAGTTGAGACCGGTTTTATTTTTTGTTCAGAAATATCAAAATTTTCATCTTTAAAAGTCATTTCGTTGATTTTCTTTTTGATTGAATCTGAAATTTCTTCTTTTTTGTCATTGTGGCTTTCTGTTACAAAAAGAATTTCCTGGTTTGTCTTGTTTTTTGAATCGATTTCATAAGCTAGTTTCGCAAAATGAAACGCTGTTTCGTAATTCTTATTTTCGTAGAAAAATTTTGCGGAATTCTGATATTCGTGCATCAGTTTTGGCTTGAATTCCAGAATTTTCATTTGTGTTGCGATTTGAGGCATAAAAATCTCTCCAGCGCAAGTTATAATAAGCACAAAAAACAACGAATTTATAACAACGCTTTTGTATCGGTTGAACATTGCATCTGAAAAGCGGAGCCGGCTGTTTTCCGGGTGAAGTCCAAATTCAATGCACCATGCGACATTTGCGCTTGCGGCAAAAACCGACGGAATCACAAGGCAAAAAAGTTTTATTGCGGAAAAAAATCTGAATTTTCCTACAGAATCAGAAGTCAATTCTGGAATTTTCACGAAAAAAAAGCCAAAAACAAGGCAGATTATAAAAACAAAAATGCAGAAGGCAATATTTATCAGGAAGTTTCTAATTCTTTTTTTCATTTTAAATCCTTATTCTCTGTTTCTGAAAATTGCGATTACAATTCCGGCGATTGTAAAAAGAAGTCCGAAAAGTAAATTTATAAGCATGAGCGGAAATTCAATTCCTTTATCAATAAAAAAGTTCAGATTTCCGCCTTCGTAAAAAAGAGACTGAAGAAAATTGCGCATTTCGTTGTTAAGCGGCGAAAAATAAAAATCATTGAACCAGATTACAAGTCCTGTAAAAACAAGTGCGGTCAGTGCGTTTATCATTCTCCAGGAGCTGAGTTTTATAAGGCTGTAAAGCGAGCACAATGCAAATCCGAGTGAACAAAAGCAAATCCACGGAATAAATCCGTAATTCCATGCGCGGATTGCTTGGAATTTTATTGAATGGAAAACATTTATCACCCTATATGGAATATCGGTCATTGTTTCTTTTATCAAAGGATCGCGGAATGGGCTTGAACTTTTGTAGAATTCAGAATTTTCTGAAACGTCAATTTTTTCTTCTTTTGCAAAGTCGAGCGGAGCGGCAGAATCTTCCAGCAAAATCACTTCTGCGGAATTTGATTCGGTTTCTTTGCTAAAAAAATAAAGTTTTCCGTTTGCCCGCCTGAAATATCCAGAAGATAAGTCATTCAATTTAAAAAAAGTCGGATTTCCAGCGTTTTCAGAGAATTTTTTTTCAGCGACATTTTGAAGTTTTAATGTAACAGGATAAAAAATGAACCAGTTTAAAAGCGAAAGAACTGCGAATGTTGCGCAGCTTAAAACCGGATTATTTTTGTGCCGGATTTTGTAAAGCACAAGCGCAAACGGAAGCAAAAGAAACAGAACTGGAAGCGTGTAGAATATTCCAAGGACAATAATTTCTTTTGAGACAAAAAATCGCTCGCCTGCAACAAGATTTATGCTGTCAAAATATTGAATGCAGATGAACATTCCGATTGCAAAGCCTACAATCAGCGTAAGAAAATAATCTAAAATCAAAGAAATAACCTTTCGCATTAAAAACCTTCCATTTTTACTATCGGCAGAATAAAAACTACTCTTTATTGTTTCCACATTAATATCGTTTTGGTATAATTAAGGCAATGAAATTCACAAGCACTAGAAACAAAAAATTATCAGTCAACTTTGCGCAGGCGGTTTTGAATTGTATGCCGGCTGATGGAGGATTGTATGTTCCTTCTGAAACCGAGGATTTGCGCCGCTGGCTTTTAAATGTTGACGAAGATACTTCGTTCAGCTCGATTGCCGGAACTCTTACTTCTGCGTTTATAAATGATGAATTTTCCCCGATTATTTGTGAAACAATCGCGACCCGGGCTTTTCCGTTTTCACCTGAAATTAAGCAGATTGATGAAAATTTCTTTCTTCTTGAACTGAACCATACGCCGACTGGAAACCACCGGGATTTTGGAATTTCTTATCTTACGGCGTGTCTGGATACAATTCTTCAGCTGAAGGGCGAAAAAGCCGTTCTTGTTGGCGTTTCTGACTGCGGCGAGCTTTGCGCAAGTCTTGCATGGGCTTTGCGCGGCAAAAAAAATCTGAAGGCTGTTGTTATTTGCGAAAAAAATAATGTCCGTGGCGTTCTGGAAAGCGATTATGTTTGGAACGACGGAAATATTTATCCTGTAGAGGTTGATGGTTCTGAAGAAAAATGCCATCTGCTTGCGCGGGAGCTTTTCGCTGATTCTGATTTTATAAAAGAACACAATATTACAGTTGCAAATACGGCGAACATCGGGCGGCTTCTGCCACAGGCATTTTTTTATCCGTTCGCTTTCTCTAGGATTAAAAATAAAGTCCATAGCGATATTTATTACGCTTTGGCGGCTGGAAATTATAGCAATGTTGTTGCGGGATTGTATGCGTGGCAGTTTGCGTTGCCGTTGAATGGATTTATTCTTCCGGCAACGGATGAATTTGCGGTGAATCCGGGCGGAAATCCGATTATTCTGGATTCTCTTGTTCCGCTGAAAGAACGCGCTCCTTCTGATCCGACTGAACCTTCAAATCTTGAGCGGCTGGAAGATGTTTTTTGCGCGAACAAACTGATGATGCGTCATTTTGTTTTTCCGGTTGATGTAGAGGAAGAGGAAATTAACAGCGCGGCGAAAGAACTTTTTACAAAATACAAAATTTTTGCCGACCGTCATACAGCGCGTGCTTATGCCGCCGCAAAAGTTCAAAAATCTAGCCGCGATGAAGAATACGCAACGGTTCTTATTGCCCGCGACCATCCGAGCCTTTCTTCTGAATATGTTCACCACATAATCGGGGAAATTCCAGAAATGCCGGATTCTATCCGGGCGGCAAAAACTGTTTCAAAAACTGGAAAATCCTGCGTAAAAACTTCTGCGGAAATCAAGAAGATAATTGAATCTTTGTAGAACTTCAGTTTTTGATTTTATAAATCGCGAAAAAAAACTTAGCGTTCGCGCTAAATAAAAAAGCGGCTCAAAATTGAGCCGCTTTCATATTTAGTCCTTATTTCTTGGACTTTTTAGCCTTTGCTGATTTTTCAGCTTTTGCGGATTTTTCTTTTGCCTTTGTTTTTGCGGTTTTTGGCGCAAATGGCTTAATCAGCAATTCGCATTTGTATTCAGCCTTGTCTTTTGCCTTTACAAGAGCGTCAAAAGCTTTTAGAGTTGCCTCACATTCTTTTTCTTCAAGAAGTGCAATCGCAAATCCGTGTGCCAGTGTCCAGTCGCAAGTTTCTTTGTTGAACCATACGGTTCCGTCGTAAAGATTTGCGCCGGTCAGCATTTTTGCCTTATCGCCTTCTGTTAAAAGTTTTGCAATATTGTACAAAGCTGTTTTTTCATCTTTTGCAATTGCTTTTGCATCACAGACAGAAGCCAGAACGAACAGACGGTTTATGTTTCCGCGTGAATCGCCAAGGTCAATTCCATTTGAAGAAAGATAATCGCTGAATTTTCGCGCGAATCCCCATTTTTCAGCAAGACCTTTTTCCGCATATTCTTTTACCATTGCAAAGCAGATAAGCTGTTCCGCAAGATTTTTGTCCGTTGAGAACAAAGTTTCAAAATATGCCACATCAGTTTTTGCCTTTTTAAGAGCCATGATGATGTCTGAAGCTGGTTTCGCCTTGTTGTTTATTGCGATGCCGATTATTTTTTCTGCAAGTTTTACAAATTCTTTCAGCTGTTTTTCCGGTTCAGAAAGTTTTGTGTCGCCTGCAAATTTGTTTGCAACTGTGTAGAACTGGATGGCCGCGGCATTTGCTGAAGAAACAATTCCCTTGAGTTGTTTTTTTGCCTCCGCTTCTGAAATTTTTCCAGAAACAGGATTTATGATTTCATGAACGCCGAGCAAAACTGAATTTGCGTAGTCTGCGAATGGCTGGTAAATCTCGCGGTAGCAGATTTCTTCCCATTCAGTTTCAAGGTCGTAGCAGCCGCGTCCCTGCAAAGTGTCGCACAAAATCTGATATTTGTGGTCTGCACCGTCAGAAACTTCGTGGATGTCCATGTAAACCTGATATTCGAATCCGTTCAAGCCGATGTACATTCCTCGCTCGCAAATTTCTCGGCTGCGGCGAACGAACCAAAGTCCTGAGCGATGCTCGCGGAAAATGCAGAATTTGTCATCTTCTGCGTGAAGATTCAATCCCTCTGAAATTGATTTTGAGCGCATTTCAACGTGCTGGTTTTCACCTTCGCCGATTTTTACCGCGTATTCGCAAGACTGTTTAATCCAACCTTGTGCGCGTTCATATTTATTATTATAGAAGACAACAGAATATTCGTTTCCGCAAGAGTTTGAATATGCAAAAATATTTTCGTTCACGTTGCCGTTGTCCCAAACATCGTAGAACAAGAAATTTTCAACGTTCGCAAAAATATATCGCTTTTTCATCAGCGGGAAAATATCGTGCCAGTGGCGGTTTACAAGATTCTGGTCTGGAGTTTCGTTTTTGTACGCTTTTGTGAATTCCATTCCGTATTTTTCTGTAAATCCTTCAATCTGACCGTGACCAAACATCGGAAGTCCAGGCATTGTAATCATCAATGTGCAGACACCAAAATATTTGTCATCTTTTCCGAACTGGGCAACTGCGGTGTCTTCATCCGGGTTGTTCATAAAGTTTACGTAGCGTTTAAGAATCTGCGGGTCAAACTTGATTGTGTTTTTTACAGAATCGCGGTATTTCTGGTTTTCCTCTTTTTTGAGCATATTCATGAACGCTGAATTGTAAACACGGTGCATTCCCAAAGTGCGGACAAAGTAGCCTTCCATCATCCAGAATGCCTCGGCAAGCAAAAGTGTGTCTGGAACTTCTTTTGCAACACGGTCTACAACTTCGCGCCAGAATTCGTTTGGAATCTTTGCCTCAAATTCCTGGTCAGAAAGCGCATATTCGCTGCGGGAATAAATGTCTCCGCCTGAACCCGGCTTTGGATACCAAAGTCTGCGGATTGATTTTTTTGCAAGAACCATCGCCGCATCAAAACGGATGATAGGGAAGTTTCGCGCGACATGCAGAATGTCCTGCATAACCGCCTCTCGCGCCTCTGGATTCAAAAAGTCAATCTGGGCGGTGTCGTTCCAAGGCATACCAGTTCCGTCATTTCCGTGGTAAATGTAACGTGTGTCACCATTGCGGAAGTCAACACGCTTAAATACAACTGAACAGTCTGAATGATTGTAGTAATGGTCTTCTAGCCAAACGCCAACATTCGGATCCCACGAAAGGTTTTCGCCATTAAAAGTGTATGTTGAAGAAGGCAAATCTCGACGTTGAACGAATAAATCTGGGCGGTTTACAACCCATTGAGAATCCATTCCAGTGTGGTTTGGAACCATATCTGAAGCAAGACGGATTCCACGCTGCCAAAGTCTTGTCCTAAGGTTGGAAAGCGCATCCCAGCCACCTATGTTTTCCGCAATGTTGTAGTCGTAAAGGGAATATGCGGAAGCGGCTGCCTCTGGGTTTCCGCACAATTGCTTGATTCGTTTTGAGGCATTTGAGCGCGTCCAAAGTCCAATTAGCCACAATCCTGTAAAACCTTCATCGCGCAAAGTGTCCAGTTCCTCATCTGGAATCTGGTCAAGTCGCGTGATTGGTCGGTTGTATTTTTTTGTAAGCTGGTCAAGCCAGACAAGAACCGTTTTTGCCATAAGAATTACTCGAGGCATCCATTCGCGGTCCGGACTGAACCGTTCGTATTCTTTCATCAGACCATCGTAATTGTAGGCTTCCATGTTCACTTCACCGCCGTTTATCGGGTTGTAGTGCATGAACATTTTTTCTTCTTCGGTAAGAGTATCCATTCCAGAAAGAAGTCTGCGCAGGAATTCACCAAGCATGTCTGCCCAATACTGGCGGATGTAGTCAATCTGACCTTTCAGGCTGTTCGGGCTGAAAACAACTGGCTCGCGAAGCATATTTATAAGGTCATTGTTGAACGGTCCGAATTTTGGAAGATTCTGGAATTCCTTCTGGATTGTTGCCCAAACCTTGTTGTAAATCGGGTTTTTCTGAAGCTCTGAATCGCTAAAAAGAACGGCGAAAGGCTTGAAAGCAGGGTTTTCGTTCGCAAGCCGAAGAAGAATCATTTCTTCAAGCGTTTGCTCGCGGTTTGAACGCATTGCTTTTGTTCCTGCGTCCACTTCGTTTTTGGCAAGATATTCTTCCGCGGAAATTTTTCCCTGATAAACTTCTACCGGTGGAAATTCATTTGTAAAATCGAGAAGAAGTTTATCCACCGCAGCTTTTGTATATTCAGAATCCATCGCTGCAAGAATATTTTTAAAAGCGTCAAGCTGCTTGTCGCGGCGGTACATCATACAAACATAATGGAAAACTTCATCAATAAGTCCCATTGCATTTACTGAACCGGCAGAAACTCTTTTTTCTTTTTGATTTTTCTTGTCAAAATAAGTGTTAAGTTTTTCGGCAAATTTTCTTACGGCCGGCATATTTGCCAAAATCACATTGCCGCTTGATGAATAAAGGCGTTCGTCAAAATTGCAAATTTCCCGGATTTTTCTACCGATATGAAATTCGTTATAAGAAATTCCCATTTTTTCCTCCAAAGGTAGTAATTCTAAAAGCTGAAAAACTTCTGTATTTTTTTATTTGTGCAGCGCAACAACGCCTTTAATCTTTTCAATCAAATCGTTGTCTTTTGCAAGAGTCTCCACGGAAACCGGCATTCTGTACGTCCAGTTAAAGTCGTTTACTGAGCCAGGAACATTTATTCGCTCCGCATTTGAGTCAGCAAGCCAATATTTCTTTTCCATTGACATAAAATCCTGCAGCGGATTTATAATCCACACTGAATTTGAAGTTGCAACGCCTTTTAAATAACTTTCCGCAAGTTCCGGGCTGAACGGAGCATTTGCAATCTCATTGATTTTTGCATGATCAAAACCATCAACGCCGACTGCCCAAGGATTTGTCCGCACAAAAAGACTTGAGCCATCGCGGTCTTCCTGCCACCATTGGCGGACAGTTGTGGAATCGTGAACTGAAGTTGTTGTTACAGAAAGATATGGCAATTCATTTAGCGGAACATAAGGTTTTCCCGGTTCTGCCCATTTTCTGCACCAGCGGTTTACGCGCAACGCAAGAATTCCATTTTTTTCCATAATATGAGGAAGACACGGTAAGTCTGCGCCTAAATCTTCGCCGCAAGGAATCATTTTTACAGATTTTGTTAAAGCTGAAAGAATTTCGTCTGACTGGGTTTCCCAAAGTTTGTTCTGTTCCCATTCTTTTGCGCTGATAAGATTTTTAAGCGCATTCTTTTCGCCATCGCTCAAAGATTTCCACGATGCAGATTCATAGTAAGTCCAGACTGGAACAAATCTATTCTCAGTTATTTCAATAAGACATCGGCTCTGCCAGGCTTTGCTCAAGGCATCTTTGCAACGCTGAGCCGCATCGCCTTCGCAGAAAGCGTTCAGATCAGATTCATAAATATCTTTGTCGCCGGAGATTGTTTTCTTAAAAAGCCACAATTCCTCGTTTCCAATCCGCTCCATAAATTTAGAAAGAATAGCAACTGCCTTTTCGTGGTTCCATGTAATATCTTCTATAAGACCAGTCGGAACATGCGGCTGACTTAACCAGCGGATTCTTCCGTCGTCAAAACCAATGTTGTGCAAATCATCGCGGCTCATCGGAACGTAAGGAACTGTATGGCCAAGAACGGCTGTTGTGTCGCGCACAGGAATTGCCCAGATTCTAAAGAATCCAAGAATGTGGTCAAGTCGGTAAGCACCGTAATACTGCTCGGCGTTTTTAAGTCGGCTAATCCACCAGTCAAAATTGTGTTCCTTTAAATAATCCCAGTTGTAGGTCGGAAAGCCCCAGTTTTGCCCTGTAGGATTTTCACTGTCAACAGGAGAACCGGCGCGCAGGTTATGATTGAAAATTCCCGGAAATGCCCATGCGTCGCAGGAATCCTCGTTCATAAGAATCGGCATGTCGCCCTTGAGCGTGATTCCTTCTTTTTTCACTTTGTCGGTTGCGGCTTTGAACTGCTCGTTTGACCGCATCTGAACCCAGGCAAAGAACAGATGATTTTTCAGAAGGTTTTTGTCGTTCCAGCGCGCCTTAATCTCTTTTTCGCTAGGAGTCCTGTCCTCGTTTGACCAGTCTTTCCAGGTTGCCTGATTGTATTTTACCTTAAGATTTTTATAGACAGCGTAAGGCACAATCCACGGATTTTTCTTAATCCATTTTTCAAGTTCTTCATTTGGAGCGGCATTTTTTGCGATTTCTGTTGAATCATAAAGCTTGTTCAAAAGAGCGGTTTTTGCCTCAAGAATTCCTTCGTAATTGTAGCGACCTTGACCATTATAAGGAAAATCTTTAATCATTTTTTCATAAGCCGCTTTAAATCCGCTGTCTGCCTTGTACAAAGATTCAAATTCCGGCAA
The DNA here is from genome assembly GCA_963599585.1 of bacterium. Classification (GTDB taxonomy): domain Bacteria; phylum Spirochaetota; class Spirochaetia; order Treponematales; family Treponemataceae; genus Treponema_D. The sequence continues at coordinate 19,693 of CAVBXG010000002.1, read as the reverse complement.
AGCGCTTATGTCAATGTAAATCGGATGAAGGGCAAACGCGCTCAAACCGCTATATGGGCTGGACTGAGTTCCTGTGTCGTTTACCGGCAAAAGCTGAAGAAGCGTAAAACCCGCTTTTTTGCAGAAAGCTGCGAACGCCGGAAGGTCTGTGTATTCACCGATAACGGTACCGTCTTTTCTATTTGTGTAAATTGCTCCTAAAGGAATAGAAGTTCCCATTGCCTTTGAAACAGAATTTCTTTCGTTTTTATTGTTCATTTTAGTTCCTTGCTGATGGGCGATTTTTTTATGCCACCATTTAAAAATTATATCACGTGAATTCTAAGTTGTGAATTTTAATCGGCAAAACCGTAAACAAACGAATGAATAATCGTGTAAAGATTTTTTTCTGTTGCTTCAAGTTCATTTGCCGAAACTTTTTTTGCAATCGAACAGATATTCGCCAAAAAAAGCGTGCTGTAAAGTTCCTCCTTTCCCCTCATATTTCCAAATTCATTTGCAGAAAGCCTAAAAAAAGTCAGCATAAGATTTTCAAGTTTTTCCGCAAATGGAAAAAATATCCTGAATGAGTCAGATTGTTTTGGCGAATTCAGAAGATTTATCCTAAGACTAAAATAATTTTCGTTTTTCTGGGCAAAATCAATTTCAGCCTTTAAAATCTTTAAAAGAGAATTGAAAAAATCGTGCTCGTAAACTGCGGCATTTTCCAAAATACAAATGTGTTCCGCCTCTTTTTTTTGAACGATTGATTCTAAAAGACCATTTTTGCTTTTAAAATAATAATACAAAGTCGGCTTTGTGATTCCAGATTTGTCAACAATCTCCTGAACGCCAACCGACTCAAAGCCTTTTTCCGAAAAAAGCCCCAAAGAAACTTCAAAAATATGATTTTTTGTGGAATCTACCTGCAAAACGTCTGTTTCCATGTGAAAAATTATATACCGAATGGTAGAAAAAGCAAGCGGAAAAGATAGATTTTAAAGATTTTTTGCTGAATAACAAACTCTTGTTTTTTTTTGGAGAGGTGGGCGTTACGGTCGCTCTGGCTTCGGCAAGCTCAACCGCCGCAACCGTCGGCTGTTTCGTCCTTCGCTATCCGCTCATCCTCTTCACTCACTTCGTTCGCTCCAGTGAACTGCTCCGCAGGGGCTCCATAACCTAACGCGCGCAGCCTGTGTTTTCAATCCTTTTAAAAGAACTGTAGAAAACTGTGAAAATATAAGGATTAAAATTTTACATTCCAAACAAATCCGCGTGGCTACCGGTGTCTACAAGCTCAAGAATCAGAATGTCGTTGAAAATCCTGTAAATTAAAAGCAAGTCTGGCAGAATATGACATTCACGGTTGCCTTTTAAGTTTCCTGTAAGTTCGTGGTCGCGGAATCGTTCGGGAAGTTTTTCATCTTTTTGAAGCAAAGCTACTGTTTCAGAAATCTTTCTGATTGAAGATTTGTTGCGTTTTGCCATTAGTTTAAGATGTTTTTTTAAAGCGGTTTGTCAGACGGAGACTGTATTTGTTTTCTTTTTCGCTCATGCATTAATTCCTAGCTCGTCAAGGACTTCCTGAAAATTATTGTACGTTTTCGCATTCGGATCGTTCATAAGCTGGTCGGCTTCTTCGGAGGCAAGTTCAATTTCGCTCTTGCGTCTAATCCGCTGCGGCTTGAACGGAAGTCCATTTTCCCTGACTGACTGCCGCAAAAACATATTGATTGCGCTCGAAAGCGAAAGCCCCAGATCGTTGTAAAGCTCCGTCGCCTGTTCTTTGAGATTTTTGTCAACTCTTACGTTCATTGCTACTGTATTCATATTTACAATATATGTCAAAAAGTTGCATTTGTAAAGAAAATGGTTGAAAATCTGTGCTTTTTGTGCGACTTTTTGCCAAGAATCTCTGTAAATATTCTGGATAAAGGAATCGGTGTTTTAATAGGATATTTGTTTTGCTTGGGAATTTCAGAAGTTTCTATATTTGACAAATCATGATTTGTCAAATCACGATTTGTCAAAATGTAATTCAGCCTGTTTTCAAATTAATGATGGAACAGTCTGATTCCTGTGAACGCCATTGCCATTCCGTATGCGTCTGCGGTCTGGATTACCTGGTCGTCGCGGACTGAGCCGCCTGGCTGGGCAACTACTGTTACGCCGGATTTTCGTGCGCGCTCAATGTTGTCTCCGAATGGGAAGAATGCGTCTGAGCCGATTGCTACATCTGTGTTTTTGTCGATCCAAGCGTGTTTTTCTTCGTGTGTGAAAACAGCTGGTTTTGTCTTAAAGAATTTCTGCCATTTGCCTTCTGAAAGAACGTCCTCGTATTCTTCGCCGATGTATACGTCAATTGTGTTGTCGCGATCTGCGCGTTTGATTCCGTCAACAAATTCAAGTCCAAGAACCTGCGGGCTTTGGCGCAACCACCAGTTGTCCGCTTTTTGTCCTGCAAGGCGTGTGCAGTGAACGCGGCTCTGCTGACCGGCGCCGATTCCGATTGCCTGGCCGTCTTTTACGTAGCAAACTGAATTTGACTGTGTGTACTTTAGGATTATCAGCGAAATCACAAGATTCATTTTGTCTTCTTCGCTCATTTTTTTGTTTTTTGTAACGAGATTTGAAAGGCAGCTTTCGTTGATTTTAAGGAAGTTGTGTCCCTGCTCAAAAGTAACGCCAAAAACCTGCTTTTTTTCAAGTTCGGCCGGAACGTAATTTGCGTCAATCTGGATAATGCAGTAGTTTCCGTTTTTCTTTGCCTTAAGGATTTCAAGTGCCTTCTCTGAATATCCCGGTGCAATGATTCCGTCTGAAACTTCTTTCTTTATAAGAAGGGCTGTCGCCTCGTCACATTCATCTGAAAGGGAGATAAAATCGCCAAAGCTAGACATTCTGTCTGCACCGCGGGCGCGCGCATAGGCCGAAGCTAAAGGAGAAAGCTCAACGCCATCTGTAAAATAAATTTTCTTCAAAGTGTCTGAAAGTGGTTTTCCAACTGCGGCTCCGGCTGGAGAAACGTGCTTGAATGATGTTGCGGCAGGAAGTCCTGTTGCTTCCTTTAATTCTTTTACAAGCTGCCAGCCGTTTAGTGCGTCCAGTAAATTGATATATCCAGGTTTTCCGTTTAAAACTGTGATTGGCAAATCAGTTCCGTCTTCCATAAAAACCCTTGCCGGCTTCTGGTTCGGGTTGCATCCGTATTTTAATTGTAGTTCGTTCATAAGTTTAGAATACTTTAATATAGAAAGAATGTCGAGAATGTGGATTCGATGGGAAAAGTCGCCTGAGGTTTTACTTGATTTCAGGGGTTCTGTGTGTTATGCTCGGAATATGTGCGTTTATCTGCTTGACAAGAAATTTCTAGTTTCTCACAATTCGTCAAGTAATTTATTCGTTAAAAAATATATCAGCCATATTTTTTTGTGGCTGCATTTCGTTTGTAAAAAACAAGGCCGTGTATGTGGTGGTTTTGACTTTGTTCAACTGCCAGATACGCGGTCTTTTTGTTTATAAATCATAATAGGAGAAAATATATGATGAAAACAAAAAAGTTTGTTGCGGTGTGCGCGGCGGTTATTGGGTTCGCATTTGCGTTTGTTGCCTGCAATTTTTTTAATAATGAAGACGAAAGTTCGTCTAGCGGTGGAAGTTCAAGTGAGGACAATATTTCTGCTGGTTTTGTGAAAATTTCAGGTGCGCATTTTGATGGAACTTCAAATCTTACGCCATATTCTGATGTTTTCAAAAAAGGTCGTGTCATAGATATAAAAGATTTGCATGTGAGCGACCATGAAACCACTCAGGCAGAATATGAAAAATACTGCAATTACGGCGGTTCTTCAGAAAATGCAAGACCAGATGATACTTATGGAAAAGGCAATGACTATCCTGTGTATTGGGTATCTTATTACGATGCTCTTGTTTACTGTAATCTGCGGAGCGAAGCAGAAGGTTTTGAGCCATGTTATTCGATGAATGGTGTTACTGATGTTTCAAAATGGGCTGGTATTGTTTCTTCCGGCAGAAAATATTGTGGTCCGGCTACATCGGCTCTTTCTCAGGACGACTGGAATTCAATTTCCTGTAACTTTGATGCTAACGGCTACCGCTTGCCTACTGAGGCAGAATGGGAATATTTAGCGCGAAGTGATGGGCAAAATTCGTTGACTGAATACAAATATTCTGGCAGTGACAATATAGATGATGTGGCGTGGTATTCAGAAAATAGTCAGAATAAACTGCATGAGGTAAAGACGAAAAATTCAAATTTGGCTGGACTTTACGATATGAGCGGAAATGTGCGGGAATGGTGCTATGACTGGTACGGAACTATAACTGCAGGTTCTGAAGAAACTGGAGCAGAGTCAGGAACAGCTCGCGTTTCTCGTGGTGGTTCTATTGTTGTTAGCTACAATAACTATTCCTGCGAAGTTTCTACCCGTGGACGTACTTCACCTTATCTTCGTTATCCAGATCTTGGTTTCCGTGTAGTACGCACTGCGAAATAACGTAGTTCAATGTGCTATCCCAAAATTTCACCAAAAGGAGTAAATCTGTGATTAAAAAGATTGTAAGATTTTTTGCGCTGGCAATGCTGGTTGTAAGTCCTTGTGTGGCAAGCCCGGCATTTTACACGCTGGAGCAGGCGGACTCTTTATGGTGGAAGCGGAATAAGCGAGAAATGATTCTTCGTGCTTTAGATGAAACTGAATACAGCGACCTTGGTAATGATTTTTATTACAGAATGTTGCTTAAAGATGATGCTCTGAACATCACCCGGTTGCTTGTTGATTATCCTACAGCAACTGCTGGTTACCTATATGGAGATTTTGTTTTTCAGTATACCTGCCTTCAGAATATAAGGGAAGTGTGGCTCAGTCCAAAAGTTGACGCTTATGCTTTTATCAATGAATTGCAGGAAGATATTGCACGATACGAGAAATATCCTCCGTACAGTGGCGGCATGATGAACGGTTTTTGCACTATTTATGTTTCAGATGGTGATTTGCCTAAAGGTCTTTTGAGTTACAGTTCAGAACCGCTGTCGCCTGCATATTTTGTAAAAGTCTATTCTGGGAATGTGTATGAGGCGTTCAAAAAAGGTGATTCTGCCGCAAAAGAGTGGTGTCCTGGACATGACTATACTGGAAGAATTTATACCGCAAACCGGATAAAACAGCATGCCACATGCCAGCGGCCCGACGAATGGTATTATTCGTGCAAATGGTGCGGCAAGTGTGAGTACAACCCGAATCATACATTTTCGGACAAATTGTCAAAATTTTCGGCGCATTATTTTTCAAGATATGACCTTTCTGACAAGAATTATATTGGCACAAATACGACTGGCGAGAAAGTTTACTGTCTTTCGTGCCGATGGTGCGGAATTAATACCCGCGATGCTGATAAGACTGACTTGACTTATGAGGATTTTATATATAACACAGGAAACAAGGATTCTGCGGATGCAAAAGAAGCATACAGAATGCGTATGTCGCAAAAACAGGATAACTGGAAAGAAGGCGGACAAAGCTATGAAACTGCATTGGATGTTTCGACAGATGTAAATATCAATCCGTTTTCTTTTGCTGTTCCTGCCGTCAAGGATTTGTCTGCAAAAATGAGCGACGGAGTGCAGAGCGATGTTCGTTGGGCTGCACAAAATAGTCTGATAGACGAATCTATTTTGGGCGAGGATTATACAAAACCGATTACTCGCTTGCAATGCAGTGCGATTGCGGTTCGTCTTGCGGAAAAACTTTTGGGCAACCCAATTTCTCCTGCGGCGGCAGGCACTTTTTCTGACACTAACAGCAAATATGCGTTAAAGGCTGCTATGGCTGGAATTTCTGGCGGTGCTTCTGGAAGCAAATTCTATCCGAACGGCATTGTTGACCGCCAGCAGCTTGCAACTTTTCTGTATCAGGCGTTGATGTATGCAAAGAAAAATCCAGATGTCCGTTACACGCCATACAAATCAAAGCTGAACCGTTATTCAGATGCCGCACTTATTGAACCTTGGGCAAAAAAAGCTATGACATTTATGGATGCTTTGGGTTTGATGGAAGGCACAGCCAGCACAAAGCTTTCACCGGCGACACGTTGCTCTGTTGAGCAGGCTTTGGTGGTAGCAAATAACTGTCTTGACGCGCCGAATGTAGGCTGGTATCAAAGTATTCCTATGGATACTAGCAAAGGTATTTTTAAAAATGACTACGAAACGCAAAACGGAATTGTGTCAACTCGGCTTAACTACCGTCCTTATGAACGTTTTTGGCGACCTGTTGCCATTCCAGAAAAACATAGTGAAGTTGCGACATCCGAGCGTTTTGCCATTCTTGATCCATATACAAAAGAACGTCTTTATGTGCGGAAAGTAAACTTTAAGGCTATTAAAACGGAATAATCCAAAAAATGTAATATCAGGAGCTTTCTATGAAAAAATATAAAATCTTGGCAGTGCTTGTGGCTGTAACATTTGCGCTTGCGGGCAATGGATATTCAGATGGTAACGTTAACAATTCACCTAAAGGATTTGTAAGAATTCCAGCCGGAACATTCGAAAGAATGGATGAAAGAGATGTTGTTCAGACTGTAACTCTTACAAAGGCTTTTTTTATGTGTAAACATGAGGTAACTCAAAGGGAGTATCAAAATGTAATGGGAACAAATCCTAGCAAATTCAAGAACAATCCGGACAAAGGTGAAATTCAAGAAAACCGTCCTGTGGAAGGAGTGAGCTGGTTGGATGCAATTGAATATTGCAACAGGCGTTCCGCAAAAGAAGGTCTTAAGCCATGCTATAAATTTAACGGCACTAAAGATCCTGGCAAATGGGGCGAAAAGTCAAAAATAAGAGATGACTATGTTGTTTGCGACTTTGCGGCAAATGGTTATCGTCTGCCTACAGATGCGGAATGGGAATATGCGGCAAGGGCAGGAAATAAATCTATAAACATTGGTTATAGCGGTGGAACAGAGGATTGGTCTGATATGTATAATCTGCATAACTGGGAAAAGAATTGGGCTGAACTTGGCGATTATGCATGGTATATTTCAAACAGCCGCAACAAAACTCACGAAGTTAAAAAGAAGAAGCCGAACGCTTTTGGACTTTATGATATGAGCGGTAATGTGTTTGAATGGTGTTGGGATATGATGAATGGTCATGTTCGTTTTGGGAAGAATGTAAAAGTAACAGATCCGATTGGTGCAGAGGCAGGCTGTCGTGTTTTGCATGGTGGTGCTTGGTGCTACGGTGATAAGATGTGCAATATTGGAGAAATTTATGCTCTGAAGGCTAATTATGTACTTTCCGAGCAAGATGCGCATGATGTTGAACCACGAGGAAAAGCAGCTCTTGGCTTCCGTGTTGTGCGAACAGATTCTAGCACGGTTACTCCGGCGCATCAGAAACAGGTGAAGGAACAGGAAGAAAAAGTTGCAGAGCGAATCAGAAAAGATGAAGAGCAATACAAAGAGAATAAAGAAAAATCAGAAAAATTTATGGAAGGCGAGATGGTGAAAATCGCGAAACAGCTTCTTGCGAATAACATTCCGCCGGAAGTTATTGCTTCTATGACAGGACTTGATGTTTCCGAGATTAATAAATTGCTTGAATCTGAAAAAAACTGATTTTTAACTATTTTTGGAAAAATCTTTGGTTTGTTATAATAAATCTGAAAAATCGCTCACGTTGGATTTACAATTTGCTCCAGATGGTTGAGCTCGCGCTACGCTTGTATTGATTTGGGTGCTACGCACTTTAATTGGTTCAATCGCTCAAAATCTTCACAAATTGTAAATCCGCCTGCGCTTCTATTATATTTGGCTAACAAACTAAAGATTTTTTTCATACAAAAACAATATTTTTCCGTAAAACCTATTGACTTGGTGGGTAATTTGTGGTTATTCTTTGGGCATAAATTGATTTATCTTTTTTTATAGGAGGAACGCAATGAAATTTTACTTTGAAGAGCTTGTGCGGGAAAATTTTAGAAACGGAGTCATGCGTTCCTGTTGCCTTCTTTAGTTTTTATAAAAATATTTTTTTTCACAATTTTTAAAGCGTGGTTTTAGGAGCGCGGCTCCTAGGAAAGAGGGTAGGCGAAAACGAATTGACGCTTTGCGGCGATTTGGTTGAGCCGAGGGGGACTTTTCCCCCTTTGAATTTAAAATAAAAAAAGAGGAATTTAATTATGGCAATTTTTGATAATACACATTTTGAGACAAAACAGCTTCACGTTGGCCAGGAGGCTGCTGACCCGGCTTCGGATGCGCGCGCAGTTCCGATTTATCAGACAACTTCTTATGTTTTCCGCAACTCGCAACATGCGGCTGACCGTTTTGGGCTTGCGGACGCTGGAAATATTTACGGTCGGCTTACAAATTCGACTCAGGATGTTTTTGAAAAACGGATTGCGGCTTTGGAAGGCGGCTCGGCTGCTTTGGCTGTGGCTAGCGGTGCGGCGGCGATTACGTATGCGATTGAGGCTCTGGCGCAGGCTGGCGACCATGTTGTTGCGCAAAAAACAATTTACGGCGGAACTTACAATCTTTTGAAGCACACTTTAAAGCCGTTCGGCGTTGAGACAACTTTTGTTGACGCTCATAATTTAAAGGAAGTTGAAGGCGCAATCAAGGAAAACACAAAGGTTCTTTACCTTGAAACTTTGGGAAATCCGAACGCTGATATTCCAGATTTGGACGCGCTGATTGAGCTTGGTCACAAATATGGGCTTGCGGTTGTTGTTGACAATACTTTTGGAACTCCGTATCTGATTCGCCCGCTTGAACACGGCGCGGATGTTGTTGTTCATTCTGCGACAAAATTTATTGGCGGACACGGAACAACTTTGGGCGGAATTATTGTTGAGTCTGGAAAAACAAACTGGAAAACTGGAAAATTTCCGGCGATTTCTGAGCCGAACGAAAGTTATCACGGCGTTGCGTTTGCGGATGCAGTTCCGGGCGCGGCTTTTGTAACGTACATCCGGGCGATTCTGTTGCGCGACCAGGGTGCGGCGATTTCTCCGTTCAATGCGTGGGCACTTATTCAGGGAACAGAAACTTTGTCGCTTAGAATTGAACGCCATGTTGAAAACACAAAAAAGGTCGTTGAATATCTTGCGAAAAATCCGAAGGTTGAAAAGGTTAATCATCCATCGCTTGCGAGCCATCCTGACCATGCGCTTTACGAAAAATATTTTCCGAACGGCGGCGCGTCAATCTTTACTTTTGAAATCAAAGGCGGTCGCGAGGCGGCTTGGAAATTTATCGACAACCTTAAGGTTTTCAGCCTGCTTGCAAATGTTGCGGACGTAAAATCGCTTGTTATTCACCCGGCTTCAACAACTCATTCCGAACTGAACGAGGCGGAGCTTGCTGACCAGGGAATTACGCAGAGCACAATCCGTCTTTCAATCGGAACTGAGCACATTGACGACATAATCGCGGATTTGGATCAGGCGTTCGCAAAGATTTAAGTTTTTTTATTTATAAAAAGGGGAAAGGTTTCCCTACGTTCGCCTTCGGCTCACTACTCAAAAATTGCCTTATGTCAATTTTTGACTCGGCTCAAACCTTGCGGTTTTCGCCTACCCCTTCTAGCGGGAGGAAATTTTCTCCCGCAACGCCCTCCTTTTTTACTGCTAAAAAACTGTGTTATAATTTCCGATAAGTAAGTGATAAAATTTAATTTTTGGAGTTTTTCTTGAAAAACTTTTCTATATGCGATTCTTTTGTCTTTTCTCGCAATTTTTTCAAAGCTTTCTTTGTCCTTTTTGTTTTAGTTTTTTTGAATTTTGGTGTTTTTTCACAACAAGATGAAAAAAAAACAGATGTTTACTATCGCTGGTCGCTATACAAGGATTCAACTGGAACTTGGGATGGAGTTTGGGACGATATAGATGATGTTTCTGGGAAAACAAAGCATTGGAAATATTATAGTATTGTTAGTAATGTTACAGGTACTTGGTTTGAGTGCGGTGGTGATTCTCCTGGTTCTGTTGACACAAAAACTTCGTATGCTTATTTTACAGCGGAAAATGAAACAAATGTTTCTTTGTCAGGAGATGTTCAACACGAACTTGAAGAGCTTCATGTCAGTGATTGTTATAAATCTTCCTCTTCTGTTGGTTCTGAAAAAGTAACCATAAATCTTAATACTCATACACTGAAAACAGAAAATCTTGTTCTTGGAAATTCTTCTCTTGGAACAGGTGCTTCTGTAAATTTTGCGTTGACTGGCGGTGGAACTCTAACAGTTTCCGAGAAAATGACTTTTGCGGCTGGCTGCACTTATAAAATCGAGATTGGTGCGGGTTCAGTTTTGGATGTTTCTGGCTTGACCGCGAATGTTTCCGGGGCGACAATTAATTTTTCTGGTGCAGGAACTTTAAAATTAGGAACTGCGATTTTTTCTGATTGTACTGTAAATTTTTACTTAGGAAAAATAGAAGTTTCCGGGACAACAGAGATTTCTGATTCAGCAACGGTTAATTTTAATAATGTTTCAAGCGTAAGTTTTGCTGATGAAGTTCAAAATTCTGGAGCAGTTAATTTTTCAGCTTGTCCGGTAGTGGATTTTACTGTTGGTTTTGCAAACAGCGGAACAGCAGATTTTTCTGGTGCAACGGCAACTTCTGTCTCGGGAAAAATCACAAATAGTGGAACTATAACGCTGAGTCAGAGTGCAAAAACAGAATTTTCTGGCGGTTTTGAAAATCAGGCATCTGGAATTTTGCTCTGCAATGAAACTGCGGACACAACATTTGCTGATGAGTTTGTTAATTCTGGCAAAATTACGATAAATGGCGGTGCGACGCGGAGTTTTTCAGGAAACTTTTCAAATTCAGAAAACGGAACTATTGAACTTTTTGGAGATGATTCTTCTTCAGTCAATTTTCCGGCGGATTTTAAGAATTTTGGAACAATCTGTTCTTCTGGTCTTTGTTCAATCAATTTTGCAAGTCCTGTTACAGATTCCGGCACTTGGATTTACACAGGCGGAACTGTAAAAAATGATGATATTACGTATAACATCTTGGACTTGAATGGAACGGTTGTGATTTCCGGCGATTTGACCGCAAAAGAAATAAAAATTGAAACTGAAAGTTTGAACATTCAGGGCGAAATAAAATCCGATTCAATAGAAATAAACACTGAACATAAAATCGTTTTGGATGAAAATGCAACAATCAACGCAAGTTCTGTAAGTCTTTTGCAGAACGCGACATTTGATGTTAATGGAAAAAATCTTGTTTTCGGTGTGGAAAATCAGAAATCTTCAATAATTTCTGGCGACAAAAAAAATCTTGTGATTTTGGATTCTGCTTCTGGTGGCAAAACGATTTTTTATTCATCGCTTGGAAAGTCTGAAACTGTGACAGCTCCGCTGGGGGAAATCTTTTCTAAAACCGAAACTTCTTTCAACGCGACTGTTTACGCTGAGTCAATAGAAGTGAAAAACGCGACGGAAATTTCTTCGGCGGCAATAACAACTTCGGGCGGGCAAATTTATGATTCAACACTCAAAATAACAGGAACGCAAACGAAACTTATTTCCCAAAATGGCGGAATTTCGTTCGGCGGAGCAGTTGATATTTCATCGGTAAATTTAATTTCTGTGTCGGCAAAATCAGCCGGTTTTTCTTCAGATATAACTGTAACAGGTTCAGGCTCGATTTCCTTGATGGCGGACACAGTTTTTTCAGGCGATTCCACAATTTCTTTGGAAAATGGAAGTTTTTCTGTTGGAAACGAATCAAATCCAAACACGGTGACGGTTGAGAATGGTTCGGCGGTAGAATTTCAAAAAGTTGCCGAATCGACTTTTTTCGGTGACTTTATAAATTCCGGCAAAGTTACGATAAATGGCAGTGGTACGCAGACTTTTTCAAGTTTTGAAAATAAGCAGAACGGCGTAATTTCGGTGAACGATTCCGCAAAGATTAATTTTCAGATAGATTTTGCAAATTCCGCGGGCGGAACTCTCAAACTTTTTGGAAACACTTCTTCTTCGGTAAATTTTCCTGCAAATTTTGATAATCATGGAACAGTTTATTCATCTGGACTTTGTACAGTTGTGTTTTCTGCCGATGTTACAGATTCCGGCACTTGGATTTATTCTGGCGGAACTGTAAAAAATGATGATATTACGTATAACATCTTGGAGTTGAATGGAACTGTTGTGATTCCTGGAGATTTGACTGCAACAAAAATTATAATAAAAACCGAAACTTTGAAAATTCAGGGCAAAATAAAATCTGATTTAATAGAGATAAACACAGAATATGAAATTGTTTTGGATGCGGATGTTACAATCAATTCAACTGTAGTTGAGCTTTCTCAGAATGTAACTTTTGTGGTTGCCGGAAAAAGTCTTGTTTTCGGTGTGGAAAATCAGAAATCTTCAATAATTTCCAGTGGCAAAAAAAATCTTGTGATTCTGGATTCTTCGGCTGACGGCAAAACGATTTTTTATTCATCGCTTGGAGCGGCGACAGCACCGCTTGGAAAAATCTCTTCTGAATCTGAAATTTCTTTCAACGCGGACGTTTATGCTGATTCGATAGAAGCAAAAAACGCGGCGGAAATTTCTTCATCGGCAATAACGACTTCGGGCGGACAAGTTTATAATTCAACGCTCAAAATAACTGGAACGCAGACTGAATTTATTTCTGAAAATGGCGGAATTTCTTTTGTTGGCGCAGTTGATATTTCGGCTAAAACCACAATTTCTGCTTCCGTTGGCTTGATTCATTTTTTTGCGGAGGTGAACGGAACTTCTTCCATCGCATTGACGGCTTCGGCTGTTCAAATTGATTCTGATTTTGTAACTTCTGGCGTGGCTTCGATTTTTGCGGAAACTTATTTTTCCGGTGCGGCGAAAGATGAAATAAAAGTTGAGGCGGAAAAAATTTCTGTCGGCTCGGAAAAACTTGAAAAAAATCTTTATATTTCGGCGTTAAAAGATGAAAATTCAGCAAAAAAAGTTGAATGGAACGCTCCTTTGGATGTTTCCGGCGACTTGCTTTTGTTGAATGGCGATTTGTCGCTTGGAAAAAATCATTCTGGCGATTTGCCGGATATTTCTGCTTCAGATATTGTTTTATTGAACGGAAATTCTTCCTCAATGTACAACGATGAAATTTCTGCGGGATTTGAATGGCGAAGCGGCGCAAAAAATATTTTTAAATATCGCGGCGATGCGCTTTTCCCAAAAACTTTCCCGGACGGAACAGAAATCAGCTTGGAAAATTTTTATTCGTCTTTGAGCGGACTTGGTGAAAACACAATTTCTGCTGGAAATAATTTTTGTTGCAATGGCGTGAATCTTGAAGGCGATTCGGAATGGAATTTAAAAGCTGGCGACAATGAAAGCCCTGAAAATTTTGCGGTCGCATATAATTGTTCAATAAAAAATTGCTCGTATTCATCTTCTGGAAGCGGAATTTCTTATTTTGCGGCGGCGGAAGCAACGGACGGCGGCGGAAACAACGAGAATGTCTGTTTTGGGCATCCTGAAATTTCTTTTGCGCGGACAATTTATGACGATGTTGTTGAAGTTTCTTTCAAAGATTCAGTTTCTGGAGAATCTGTAAAAATTGAAAACTCAAAAAATGAAATCTGGGAAATTTTTGCCAGTTCTTCAAAATTTTTGACTTATGAAAATGACGGTGAAAAAATCAGTTTTGCGGGAACTTATGTTGACGCGGAATGTACAGAAACCACAGAAAACAAGGGCGACCTTGAAAAATTTTATTTGAAGGCGACAAAAACGTGGAACACAGATGCGACTGGAAAATTTTCCGGGGCGGCGCAAAGTACAGACATGAATGGAAATCATCGCGAGGCAATTCCGTATCTGAATCTTGTGCGTGCATTTTCTGATGATTTTTCGGGGCTTTTTGACGAACATAAAAATCGTGTTGCAAATTATGATGGAGAAAAACGTTTTGTTGATGTTACGGATTCCTGTCCGCCTGTGCTGGTTGCGGTTCGTACCGGGCAGGAGTTGCACGAGGAATTGCCGGAAAATCAGGCGACTTACGATTCACATAATTTTCTGGAGTTCCAGTATTCCGAGGAAATAGATATTCTTGACGGAAAAATCGATTCTTCCGTTTTAAACGTTCAAAGTTCAGAAAATTTCGGAGGAATGAAAAATCTTTCTTCTGAGAACGGATTCGTTGTGGCGGGTCTTGTTCAGTTTGAAAAAGGAAAAGTCAGTTTAGGCTCTGAGTCCGGGCTTTCCGCTGAAAAACTGAACTCGCTTTACCGCAACTTTGTCGTTTCAGCCTCGGAAGGCGCTTCACCGCAAAGTCATCGCTTTAGAATTTCTCTCGCCGGTTATCAAAGTCAGTCCGCTGCGGAAAATTCGTCGGGCTTTCCTTATTGGCCGGGCTACATTGATTCTGAAAACACGGAAATTCCTTCTGGAAAAATCGTTCAGCTTTCTACGGGCGGCGAAAACAACGAAAATGATTCGGATGCAAGATTCAATGATTTTATAAAGGATTCAAAAGGCAACAGTTTGCTTGTGAAATCTCAGAAAAATCACGAGCTGCAGACGCTTTCGGTGATTTCCGATTCTTCAAAAGATTCGTTCGGGGCGGATTGGAGCGATTCGCTTTATGGTTCGTGGGATTTGTCTGCGCCGGTTTTTGCGGCTTATCGTCCTTCTCGCGCTGAAAAAGTTTCTTCTTTTTACGAGATTCTGGGTGCCTGCAAAACTTCTGGAACTGTTTTGGAGCGCGTTGAGTTCCACGTTTTTGACAATTCGGATGATTTTTTTGAAAATCTTGGCGCAGAATGGTATTCGCATTTTGGCTGGGGAAAAAATAAATCCATGCTTTTTTCAGAAGATTCTTACGGTTCAGATGTTTTTGGCGGTTCAAGACCGTTTGGAGCTTACGCTGGAGCTGCTTCAACAAAAACTTCCGGCGGAATACGATATTCAACGCTTTACAACAAATCTTCATATTTTAAATATGGAATTGACTCAGAAACGCCGTCTGAAAATTTTGAAGATTCAACGATAAAATCCGGGGCTTCAAGCTCGCTGTTTTTGCCGCAAGTTGGTTCAAAACGCGAAATTTCTTCAAATGATTCGCTTTATTTTTCAATTTTCCTGAAAGACGGAACAAATTTGCCGCTTAAAACAAATTTTTCAATCAAATATGACGAAAAAGCGTGCGTTACGGACCTTGCCGGAAATCTTATGAAATCCGCTCAGGTAAAATCTGTTGACCGCGTTTCGCCGCGCTTTAATATGACTTCCGCGAAAATTTCCGGGAACAAAATTTATATCGTTTTCAATAAAAAAATTCAGCTTGAACCTGTTGAACTTGAATCGTCGGATGGAACGGTTCAGACTTTTGGAATTGCGGATTCTTTGCGTTTTATAAAAATTCCAGAGAACGGCCACAAATTTGACGAGACGGATGTGGTTTCTGACCTTTATATTGAAAAAGGAATTTCGCCGCAGGAAACTTATTCTTCCGAAACATTCACAGGATTGATTTTCACGTTGAACCGGAATGTGACTCTTGAAGATGTAAAAAATTGCTATATTCAATGTTTTTCGCCCGGTTCTGGAAAATTTGTTGATCCTTTTACAGGAATAAATGATGTGAAAGTTACTTCAATAACAGACATAAACGGAATTTATATGGAGCACGGCGAGGCTCATGCTTTGAGCGATTTTGCGGTGAACGTGGTCAATCCGGTTTACGCTTATGACGACAGATTTTTGGATGAAAATTTCGGTTTTTCGGTTTCTGATGCAAAGGAAAGCAATATTTCTGTTCACGATTGGAATCAGGAGCAGCAAAATGACGGAACTTTGATTACGGAACATGATATTTTTGTTGTAACTTCGCAGGAGTCTGGAAATTCTGGCGTGGCTGATACTTTTCCGGAAAAAATAATAATGTATTACGATAACGCGCCTGACTCGGATTCAGTTTCTTCTGAATACAATAAAAATCTTGAGGAAAATCTTCGCGTCTGGATTCCGTCTTTTGTTCCTTCTGGTGATGATTCAAATTCTTCTGTTGAAAATGTCTCTCCAATTTCAGCTATTGCGCCTTCAACAAATGCAAAAAATCTTTTTGTGGCTGGTGAAATTGACAAAAGTATTGCAAAATTTGTTATTGATTGGGAAAACTTGGATAAAAACGGATATTCTTCGGGAAATCAGATTTCATTCCTTTTCGGTTTGGCTGATTCAGATGGTCTGCCGTTAAAAATTTGCCATGCGCCATCTTATGATGAAATTTCAGGCATTTATAAAATTGAAAAGCAGCCTTTGTTTGCGTTGCGCCTTAA
Source organism: bacterium (assembly GCA_963599585.1). Classification (GTDB taxonomy): domain Bacteria; phylum Spirochaetota; class Spirochaetia; order Treponematales; family Treponemataceae; genus Treponema_D. The sequence continues at coordinate 3,373 of CAVBXG010000002.1, read as the reverse complement.
AAATTCTGAAGATCCTACTTCTCTTGATTTGTGGTCGTTCAAGTTGAAAAACGTGACTTTACAACGCGGAAATGTAACGATTTTCAACAATGTTATTGATGCGAACCGCGGCGAAATGTCGGTTGTGCAGGTAAATATGCCTTCAGAAGGAAATCTTGATGTGATTGTGATGACGCTTGACGGAAATATCATACGCTATCTTCAGCATGGAACGGCTTCTGCCGGCGAGCACAATTATTCTTGGAATGGAACTTCAAAATCCGGCAAAAAAGTTGCGCGCGGTCTTTATTTTGTCCGTGTTTTTGGAAACGGCATTGATGAAACGAGAAAAATAATGGTTGTAAAGAACTGACCAATTCTCTATACTCATAGAGTTATGAATTCAGAAGAAAGGCTTTCGCATCGTTTTGAAGATATTGGAAGATTTTTGTCGCCGGAATTATGTGCTCTTCCAGGAACTCTTGAAAACATAAGCCGAGAAGGTTGCAAAATTCATTATTCTTTTCCTGTCGCTGTAGATTTGAACAACGATTACGAGGCGAAAGTTACTTTTTCCCGTGCGGCAAACGAAAGTTTCTCGTTGCTTTGTCATCCTTGCTGGGTAAAAAATGAAGGAAACGATACAAATATTGGATTTCAGATTCTTCCGTCAACAGATTTTATGCGTCTTGCAAAATACATTGAAAAATTGGACAGCGATTCTGAAGAAAGTCTTTCTGATGAGATAAGCGATTCAACATGCCAGATAATTTAGAAAAAACACAGAAACTTCCAGGCGTCGCATTTCTTGCATTTCCAGAAATGGTCGGAATGTTGCAGACGGAACTTGCAGGGCGTTTACAATTTGACTCAAAACCAGATGCGGTTTATGGCGAACTTCTTTATTACAAAGATTTTCCTGTTGATTCAGTAAAAACTCCGAATGACTTACCGTATTGGGCACGTTCCACAATGTTAAATCCGCAAATTTTGAATTTTGAATCAATCGGGGAAGCTGCGAATGCGTTAAAAAACATCCAGAGAAACTGGGCTCCTTATCAATATCAATATTTTCGCCGCGCATATCTGATTCAAGAAAAATTACCTTACGTAAATTTAAAGCCACGAATTTTTCCTGCAAAAATTCCGAACAAACCGATTGGTCTATACACATTGATTTCTGAAAAACAGATGATTTTCAGCGCGGAAACTTCAAGTTTTCTCCCGGCCGGAAAAATTGTTTTTCAGGAAGACCACGAAAATCCGCCGAGCCGCGCATATCTGAAAATTCAGGAAAGCCTTACAATGGCGAATTTGTTGAATGGCACGGAATTTCCAAAAGCGGGCGAGCATTGTTTTGAGGCTGGTGCTTGTCCTGGTGGCTGGACGTGGGTTCTGGTCGGCTTAGGAGCTTCTGTTCACGCTGTTGACCGCGCGGAACTTGCCCCGGAACTTATGGAAAATCCTCTGGTAAAATTTCAGGCGCACGACGCTTTTACGTTAAAACCGCAGGAAATTGGTTTTTGCGATTGGGTGTTCAGCGATGTTATCTGTTACCCTGAACGGCTTTTAAAATGGGTTCACGAATGGCTTGAAAGCGGTCTTTGCAGAAATATGATTTGCACGATAAAAATGCAGGGCGAGCCTGACTGGAACATTATAAAGCAATTCTCGGAAATTCCTGGCAGCCGGATTATTCATTTAAATTACAATAAGCATGAATTGACTTGGATTCATACTTGCTGAGATTTTGCCTTAAAAAATCCTTTTGATAAGGCTTGCAATATCCTTCACAGCTTCTACGCTTTCGGCTTTTTCCGCCGCAAAAATGTGCTTGAATCCGAGACCTTCTGCGGTTTTTGCCCTTTGCCTGATTTTTGAGACCGCTCGGATTTCTCCGGCAAGGCTTAATTCCCCGAAAATTGCAGTTCCTGCCGCAACAGGTTTGTCCGTCCGGGCGGAATACATTGCAACCGCCAAAGCCGCGTCAACTGCGCTTTCGCTGAGCCGGATTCCACCCGCGACATTTATGTAAATATCCTGACCAAGAAATTTTATTCCAACGCGTTTTTCAAGAATTGCCGCAATTCTTGAAACTCTTGCGGATTCAATTTTGTCTGTGAAAACCCGTGAAATTGCGGCTTTTGCCGGTGCGACAAGAGCCTGAATTTCAACAAGAAAAACTCGGTTTCCTTCAAAAACAGCGCAGCAGGCAACTCCGGCCGGCTGGTTTTCCCTTGTCTCGGAAAGAAACATTGTCGCCGGATTCAAAACTGGTTCAAGGCCTTTTTCTGTCATGTTGAAAATTCCAAGTTCGTCAACAGAACCGAATCGGTTTTTCTGCGCATGAAGAAATCTTACGTCGTCGCTGTTTCGTTCAAAGGAAATCACTGTGTCAACCATGTGCTCCAAAGTTTTTGGTCCGGCAATCGTTCCTTCTTTTGTAACATGTGCGGTCATCAGCAGAACTGAATCGCGTTCTTTTACCCAGCCGATAAGTTCGTTCGAGCAATATTTCAATTGATTTATTGTTCCGGGGATAATTCCAGCCTCCGCGGAATAAACTGTCTGGATTGAATCAATTATCACAATCGCAGGATTTGTTTTGTCGAGTGCATCCAGAATATCTTCGAGCCGCATTGTGCAGAGAATTTCAATTCCCTTGCAGTCAAGTTTTAGCCGCTCTGCTCGTTCTTTTATTTGCGCACCAGATTCTTCCCCAGAAACATACAAAATTCTTCCGCAGTCAGTTTTTGCCGCGGCTGCCGCAGTCTGAATCAGCAAAGTTGATTTTCCAATTCCCGGCTCTCCGCCCAAAAGAATTGCTGAACGCTTTGTTGCTCCACCGCCTAAAACGCGATCAAACTCCCCGATTCCAGTCATAAACCGTGAATTATCTTTGGCTTTTATTGATTCTAAAGGAACTGGTTTTGCTTTTTCGCTGATTGAAGAACCGTTTCTTGCGGAATTTTGCGCATTTGAATCAATTATACATTCCTCAAGCGAATTCCATTCGCCACATTCAGGGCAACGCCCGAGCCATTTCGGTTGGCTGTAGCCACAATTTGAACATTTATAAACGATTGAGCCATTCTTTTTTGCCATAAAAAATCCTTCCGCATAATATTAAAACATTTTTCTGTAATTTTATATGCTAAAAAGATGATGCTGCCGAAAAATTGATTTTCGCCTTTCTCAATTTTGCCAGTTCCGCCTCATTTTTTGCAATCGGATTAAAATCCAGCACGATTCTTGAATATTGCTTCAAAAGTCGCAGTTCTTCTTTTGAAATTTTTTCTATCCTATTGTCGTAAATCAAAAGTTCCGGTTTGTTCTGAACATTTATAAACGGAGGAATGAAGTCTAATGAACAGACAGGGGTTATTTCCCAAGG
>CAVBXG010000001.1:27524-122808 GCA_963599585.1 bacterium | reverse complement strand
ATAAAAGACTGGGGACTGGCGGTTAATCAGTTTGCAATATTATTTGACGGGCGTATTCCCGGCTTTAATTAATCTCTGCCATTTACACAAATTTTATGACAGGGTCTCTGGCTCTTCGCCGAGGGCTTTTAGTTTTTCCTGGCGGGTCTGGATTTCTTTTTCGATTCCTTTTATTGCATCGGTGATTTTTACGACATTTTCATCAGATGCGGAAAGAACTGCTGTGCTGTCCCCGGTGAATTTTTCAAGCGCAAGCTGGCCGAGATTTCGGATTTCGTCTTTCTTTTTTGACTCGAACTGGCGGATTTCAATGCGGATTACGCTTTGATCGCTTAGTTTTCTGACCGCAGTTTCCGTTTTTTGAAATGCTTTTTTTGAAGAGGCAACAACTTTATCCATTCCTGCCTTGAGTTTTTCTTTAAATTCATTTTTATCCATGGTTTGCCTCCAGATTTTTTTTATATTTTTAATATAATCCTGTTTTTAAGTTTTTTAAACTTTTTTTTGCATTTTTCCGCATTTTTTTTGTTTTTTTAGTTTCGTTTTAGTTGCGCTGAAGGCAAATCATCGTAAGGTCGTCTTCCTGTGCGTCTTCTTTTAGATATGAATAGAAGACGTTGTTCGGGTTTTTTGGTTTTCTGACCGGACGGCCGTTGAAACTTTCCTGCGTTGGCGGAACGGCGTATTTTTCGTAAAGTGAAAAATATTTTTTAAGGAATCCGTCGATTGCGATGTCAACTTCCACGAGGTCTTTTACGGTTGCTGAAGCCGGTTTATAAAGGCGGAAAAGTTTTTCAAGCGAGGCAAGCGCCAATGTGGCTTCCTCAACTGTTCCCTGGCAATTTGTGAAATCGAACTCAAGGGTTTCGCCGACTGATGGATTGTCTTTTTTTGTGAGAATGTATTTCTTTTTCTGGAAAATCGCCTCAATTATTTCTGAGACGCGGTTTTCACCGAATTCTTCTTTTTCGGCTTCGTATTCCGGGTTTCCGTATTCATCGTAGATTTGCTCGCCGTTTGAGTCTGTCTTTGGTTTCAAGACTGCGGCAAAATCTGGAGTGCGGAGGATTCTTCCGTTTTCTTCAATTCCGTCGGTATAAAGAATCAGGACATCTTTCTGGTTCAGTTTTGTCTGCTCAACTTTGAATCCGCCTTTTAATTCAAGCATGAAATTCGGGAACGGTCCGGCGGCTGGAGTTTCCGCAAGCTCGATTTTTTTTATTGCTCGGGTTGAATTTTCGTAGACGCGCACAAAACGGTCGCCGGCATGACACATGAAAACGTTGCCGGTTTTTGAGTCGTAGAGAGAAACTATCATTGCGACGAATTTTCCTTTTATGTTCAGTGACTCCAGAAATCCGTTCACTTTATAAATGAAATCTTCGAGTTTTGTTCCGTTTTTTTGGTAAGACCAGTTTTCAAAATATTTTTTGTAAAGCGTTGCGACAATTGTAACTAGGATTCCAGCTGGAGCTGCGTGCCCGGAAGCATCACATTTTATAAGGACGTACCAGCGTTCATCAAGTTTCTTGAAGTCAAAATAGTCGCCGGATGCGCCGGATGCGCCTTTGTAATATGCGAATTCTGAAATTTTTTCGTCTGAAATGCGGGAAATATTCTGCTTGAAATTGCCTGCAAGCGGCTCAAGGGAAACCATCGCCTGCTGGATTGGAGTAGCCTCGTTTGCCTGAAGATTGAGTTCGCGCTCGTTGTACCCCAAATCTTTTTTCATCCGGTTTACAGAATCGCCTAAGCGACCGATTTCGTTGTTCGGCAAATCAGTTATATCGCCGGCAAGAAGTCGTTCCTTGTCGTTTTCCTCGGAAATTTCTGTAACGGTTTTCTCCAGCATTTGGATTGGGCGGACAATTCTTCCTGCAAAAAGATTTGCCCCGAAAATTCCAAAGACGATTGCAATCGCGGAAAGAACAATCACGATGTAAAAAATGCTTCGGCTGGCTTTGTCAATATCGCGGATAAGGGAATCTGTGTTCACTTTAAGGAACAAAATTCCGTGAACATACTGATTCTGCTGGTTAGACGCGCCTGTTGAATAAAGAACCGGGCGGTAGAACAGATATTCCGTAACATTGCGGTTGAATTTTTCATCGTTGTAAGGAGGAACGGAATCTGAACCTTTTTCGGAAAGCTCCAGCAGCTGCTTTTGAATTTCGTTCCGGTAACTCGCATTCAGATTTGAAATTTCTGCACGGCGGGAATTTGTTGCGCCACGAAGCTCTGAATTCAGCTCGGCGATTTTTTCCTCGGTTTTTCCGCAAATTTCGTATGCTTCAAGGTTCAATTCGGAACAACGCTGCAAAATTTCCTGTTCAAGTTCCTGCGCGGACGAGAACATTGAGACACCCGGAATTATTGTTCTGCGCGCGCTCAGTCTGTTGACTTTTGAAGTTATATTCGCGTCGTTGGAAGCCCATACGTAAAGCACAGAATTTTTTCCGGCGGAGTTATTTTCTGAAAGATTTTTTGCCAGTTCAGAATTTTTTGTAGCTTCACCTGTAATTGTAAGAAATTCAGCCTCGGAAAGTGATGACATCTGATTCAGCAAATCGTTGAATTCCATCGTGTTTTCATCCGCATTCTGAAGATAAGTCCTTGCGCCGCTAAAAACTGAGGAAAGAAGAACGTTCACGCGGTCATGCAATCCTTTTGAAAGCGTGCGCTCCTGCCCTTTTATCATCGTAAGTCCAAGGCTCAATGAGATAATAATGATAATCGCAACAACAAGAGAAATTGCAAATCCTGCAAGAGAAGTTTTCAGGCTGCCGTTTCTTCGTTTTTCTTCTTTTTTTGATTTTTGGAACTGCGGCATAAGACCTCCAGATTCAAGCTGAGTAACTATTTTTTTTGCTGAATAAATTTCCGCATAATTTTTAAAGAATGAGATTCCGAACACAAGAACTGCCACGGCAAAAAGAACAAGCGCGACAAAAAGGACGATATAACCGACAAAAACAGAATGTTCGTATTTTTTTTCAATGATTTTCCAGGCTGGAACATATTCGTATTCATTTTCAATCTGAACAGTTCCGTTCTGGCTGATTTTAAGGGCTTTTGTCTTTGTAAAAGAAATTCCGCGGTTTGAATGAACAACTCCGACAAAATAAGAGCCTTCATCAAGTTCGTGCCCAAGATTTATCCCGGAAATTTTTGAATTTGAAACATTGAAATTCTGCGCATCTTTTGAAACAACAAAATCGTAAGGCGGTTTTCCGTCTGAGTCAACAATGACTGAGCGGATTGTTCCATCGTAGGTGAAATCATTTCCAGAAATCTCAATTGTTATGTCGCCAAAAGAAGAGACATTTTCCTTGATTGAAGAAATATACGTGCGCGGTTCATATTTGTTCAAAAGAACAGGAATATTTTTCGCCTCGCCAACATAGCCCGCCTCATCAACAGCCGCAACAGAAAGAACATAAAGTCCGTTCCGCTGATTTTTAAACGAGAAGACTGGATTTTTATAGATTGTGCCGGAAAGTTTTATTTTTCGCTGGAGAGATTTTTCATTCGCGCGCAAAATATTTTCAGCATAATTTTTCAGTTCCTGTTCAGAAACTTTTGTTTTATTTTTCGGAGTTGAACAAAATTTCTGCGGAATTTCCGCGATTTTTGTCAAAGCGTAGGAATAACCTTTTATATCATCGTCCAAAAAATCAGGCTGCCAGCGCACATTTCCATAATTTGAAGAAAGAAATCCAGCGGCATCAGTTTCAAGCGGCTCAAAGACAACTGGTTTTGGCGGCGTTAGATCCAGATAATATTCTGAAGAACTGATTTTTGACCAGTTTCCGGCGTTGTCAAGAACGCAGACCTTTAAATACCACCAGCCTTCTTTTTCTGCGGAAAGCTGAATCGAATTTCCGGTCGAGACAGATTTTTTTTCCAGCCGGGGAATTTCTTCCTCATCCTGCGACCAGCTGAAAGCATATCCCTGAATTCCTGAAATATCGTACGGCAACTTTATTTTAAATGAGACGCGCCTGTTTTTTGAGTGGAACATGGAATTTGCGCCCTGGCGTTCAGGAATTATTGTGGCGGCGGAAACCTCTTTGTCCGGCTCAAGCGACATTATCCGGTTTTCAGCGGAAGAAACGGCAAGATTTCCGGCAGGATTTTTGCTTTGCCAGACAAAACTCAAATCATTTCCGTTCACGAGCGGCGAAGGAAAAGTTGAGTCAATTTTCTGCTGGCTGAGCCGGGTTTCTTCCCAGTCAATTTTCTGTTTTTTTGCAAGATAGACTTGCTCGTAGCCGGAACGATTGTCGAACCAGAACGCATAAATTTCATCCTTAAAATCAAAAAGTCCGGCTTTTCTGCAGTTTCCTTTTGAGGCAATCACATCAACAGAATCTGGAAGAACTTTTTCCTTTAAAATCTGCTCGTACCAGATTTCAGAATTTTCAGTTCCGCGCGTTTTTCGTTCCCAGACAAGATTGATTTTTTCATCTTTAAACAGAATGAACGGAGCCTGATTGTCAAAATCAGAAAAATCTCCCTTTAAGACAGAATCTTTTCCTGTGACATGGACCGGCAAAGCCCAGGAACGACCGCCATTTTCAGAATGGGAAATATAAATCTGGTAAGAATTTTTGTTTCCTTGCGAAAACTGCGACTGAAAAACCACAAAATCCGAATTTTCAGAGCTGCACATAAAAGGCGCAAAAGAATTCGGCATAGAGGAAGAAAAAGTTTCAGAAAAAGGCGGCCATTTTAATCCGTCATCCGAAACTGAATGATAAATAAAAAATTCGTGGAGGCGCAGCGTGGAATCTGAAATTTTAGATTTTGACGCGAACATCACAAATTTTCCAGAAAAAGAAGCGTAAATCCGTGGCGCAAAAAATTCGCCTTTTGAAACAGAAATATTTGCCTTCTCAAAATTTTCCGAGCCATTTTTTAAGACATAAACGCACAATTCTGAATCTGAACTCTGAACCGCAACAGCGACTGTTCCATTTTTCTGCATTGCCGCGGAATAAATATCAGGAATTTCTGAGCCTGCGTATTCAAAAGGACCTGCAAAGCGGCTCAAGGTTTTCCAGTTTCTGGAAGAATCCAGGAAGCGCGCTGAAAGCCATATATTTTTTCCAGATTTGTCAACTTCCTGCCAGAAAGAAAAAGTTTTTTCACCGTTCCCGGCAGTTTTTGGAAAAACAGATTCTTTTTCGCTTACAGGATGAACCGCATTCCACCAGAATTTTTCAGCGGAAAACGCAGGAACAACAAAAATTCCAAAAAAGGAGAAAATTAAAATCAGTCTGAAGAAATCTAAAAAATTCCGTTTAAATTTCATTTTCCCAAAGCCCTTTCAACGCGATTTTTAAGTTTTGTCAGATTTTCAGTTCTATTTGCCGGATTTTTCCACATTCCAGAAATTATTTCCTCCGCCATTTCATAACGGTTTGAAGAAATAAGCTCAACAATCTCCTGGTATCTGTCAGTATAATTTGAATCTCTTGTGTAGACATTTGTCTTTAGCCGCGCGCTGATTCTTGAACGGAGAGACTTAAAGTTCCGGTTCTCGCCGTCAGTGGAAATCGCCTGATTGATTTTTTTGAACGCTTCCTGATAATTTCCAGCCTGAAAAAGTTTCTGCGCCTCGGAAGCAAGCTGTTCCGCCTGTTTCTTTACACTTGGCGCCAGCGGACGTTTCTTTTTTCCAAGAGAATATTCAATCTCAAGAATCGCGTCTTTCAGTCCCGGATAATTTGGATTTATCTCCGCAAGATCAGAAAGTTCTGCGTAAGCCTGAAGAAGTTTTTCGTTGCCGGAAGAATCTTTTGCCGCGGAAGCAGCGTTTTCCTTTGCCTGAGAAACCCGGTTCGCAAAATTTATCTCAAACTGCGCCGGATCCTGGAACTGCTGAATTTCAAGCCGCAACTTGTTCGCCGCCATATTTCTTGGAACAAGAGAGCGCAAAATCTCCAGAGTCTGCAGAGCCTCGTTGAACTGGGCAGAAGCCTCATCCGTCTTTCCTTTTTTTGAAAGAGATTTTCCCTTTTCAAAACTTTGCTTCGCGCTTCTTAACATCTGGGAAACGTCGCGGTAAAGCGAATCTGAAGGCAAAACCTCGCGGCCATTGTTCGCATTCAACGCGTTCTCAACAATTTTCATCATATTTTGAATTTCATCGTTCTCGTAATCAAGAAAAACAACGTTCCAGCGTTCCTGCGCGCGGTTCAAAAGAATCTGCGCCTCGGCATAATTGTCATTATTGAATTCTTTTCCGGCCTGCGCAATCAAATCGTCAACTTCCTTGTTGATAATAATTTTCTGCTGTTCGGAAATTTTTTCCAGAAGATTTTCTATCTTTTTCCGGCTGTTCACGGCAAGATTTTCGTTGTAGTCAAAACGCAGGGAATCGTCGTAAAATTCAATCGCATTGTTCGCCGCCGAACGCGCCTCATCAAATTTCTGCTGGCGGAAGAATTTTTGAGCCGTCTCAAAGCTTTTGTCGCCGTCCAGAATATTTCTGTCAGAATTTTTTACAAGAGAATTTGCTTCTTCCAGAGATTTTTTAAGTTCAATGGCAAAATTTTCAAGTTTTTCAATGCTGCTTTTTATCGACAGAACTGAATTTTCGTAGTTTTCCTCGTAAGAATCGGTAACTTTTTCAAGCCCGAACTGAAGAGATTTTTTTCCGCCCTCAACATATTTTTCCAAATCCAGAATTTCCTGCACCGCATTCCGGGAAAACCGCCGCCGCATTCCGCCAACAACAGTTCCCTCAATATTTTCCTCAATTTTTTTCTGCGCCGCCGAGACTTTTTCTTCATATTCAAGCCCGGCAAGCGAATAAAATTCCGCGCCTCTTTTGTACAATTCGCTCACCAAATCGAAGCAATAATCGTTCAGCGCAAAAATGTAGTCATCGTAGGTTTCGCCGATTTTTTCCCACAGAATAATTTTATCTTCAATTTGAACGCCGCTTGTCTCTTTTTCAGGCAAATCCGCGGAAGAAGAATTTTGCCTTGCAAGAAGATTTCTGTATTTTTCGCTCCAGTCAGATTTTTTCGGAGAATTTTCGTTTATCTGATTTTTTACAGAATTTATTTCCGCGGCGACATTCAGCAAGTCAAGAATGTAGGAATTCCCGGAAAGCGCGGACTCGGCGGCATTTTCAGGCTGAATGATTTTGTCCGCGGCAGATTTTATTTCCGCGATTTTCACAACATCGTCAACAAAATTTTCAGAATAAAACGCGACATTCTCAAGATATTCAACAGAAATTTCAAAATTCTGACACGGAGCCTGAAAACCTTTTCCATCCCGATTTTTTAAGAGCGAATAAAGCGAATTTATCTCGCGGGAATTTTTACCGAAAAGCCCGATTTTTAGAAGTTCAGATTTTTCCGGAAGAATCTTGCTCTGCCTGAAACTCTGAACGGAACTTGTTTCCGCAAAACGGACAGAAAGATTGTTCAGAACCGCAACCGAAGCGGATTTCATTTTCTCAATGTTCACGTTGAAAACCGCATCCATTGCGCCAAGAATTCCGTGGTCTGCGCCCGGCATTTCATTCCATCCAAAAACTGCGCCGCTTGCAAGCCCGGGATATTCCTCGCCGTGCCCAACAGATTTTTTTTCATCGTCAGTTTTTTTGCCTTTCCTGTTTTTTTCTGCAAGATTCTTCACCGCAACAGAATTTTTTTCCAGCGCAAATCCCAAATCCGCAACAGAATTTCTTAGCGAAGCGTATTCTGAAAAAACTGATTTCACCGCCAAAAGCGCAGAATGGGCGGTAACCGTATTTTCAGAATTGAGCGCATTTATGTAGGACGCACGCGAACTTTCAAGGCGCATAAGAATTCCGTCAAAAAGTTCCAGATTTTTCTTAATTTCTTTTACGGCGGAATCAATTTCTGCGCTGATTTTTTCTTTTCCAAACTCAGCAACAAAATTCTCTTGAAGAATTTCCAGACCTTCAGCGGCCTTTTTTACCGCCTCGGAATATTTTTCAGACTGAATCAGTTTCGCCGTCTTATTTTGAATCGCGCTGTACTGGCGGATAGAAACAAGATAATTTGTGTCCTTTACAATATCCAGCCGCTTGTCGTTCGGGTTGAATTCCAGCGCAAGAATTTCCTGCGTAAGTTTTTTTATGCGCTCGTCAATAATTTCAGAATCTTCCTCGGAACTGTTTTTGATTAAATTTATCAGCTCGTTCGCAAGCTCGGAATAAAGTTTCCGGGAATTCAGAATTTTTTTGTATCTGCGTTGAACCGCGTCGAATTCCAAAGGATTTTCTTCAAGATATTTGTTCAGCTCAACAAGTGCCTGCTGAAAATTCCGTTCGTTCGGCTCATCAATGATTTTATCGATTTCGCGCAAAGTCATCGTTTTTTCCTGCGAAAAAATCTGGTTTGCAAAAAGTGAGAAAACTGTTATAAAAAGCGCGAGAATCTTCTGATTTTTCATCATAAAAAAGTACATTGCAAAAATGCAAATGTCCACAATTTCTTTTTCGGTATATATTCTAATGAGTTAAGAAAAAAAATCCGAATAATAAAGTAACAAAATGAAAAAAAACGGTCCGTTCATTTTTATAATTTCGTTGATTTTCTCATTTTTTGCAGAAGGAAACATTTTTGCGCTGGATTACACAGAAATTTCCTCTTCACTTGCGAATTTTTTTAATTCACTTTACGGCGAAAATGAAGGAACAACCGGATTCCGCTCACTTTTAATTCCTCTTGGCGGACGCTCAGAAAGTTTAGGTTCAGCGTACACAGGACTTTCAGACGACATAAGCTACATTGACTTCAATCCGGCGGCCTCCAGCATCCTGAACGAAACAGAAATTGCGTTTTTTCACAATTCATGGATTGCGGACTCAAACATGGAAACGCTCGCCTTTACAACAAGGTTCAACAATTTTGGAATCGGGGCAAAAATCTCATGTTTTTACGTTCCTTTCACGGAATATGATTCTTTTGGAACAAGAGTCGCAGGAAATTATTATTCAGAGACAACTGCAAGCGCAAATTTTTCGTACAATTTTTTTTCAGGCTATAACTTTAAAGGTCTTGCGGCAGGAATAAATTTAAAGGCTTCATGGCGCTCCGTTCCAGACTACACGGACAATGATACCGGCGAAATTATTTCCGGTTCGGGGCTTGAACAGTCGGCACTTGCGTTTATGGCGGATTTTGGAATAATGCTTCAGTTCAACGCGGCAAAATTCTTTGTCTCGGATGATGCAAACTTGAAAATCGGTTTCTGCCTTACAAATTTTGGGGCCGCAGTAACAGGTTTTTCAAGCGACAATGGAATTTCCGGCGATGATCCATTGCCTTCAACAGTTGGAATCGGAATCTCATACAATTTTTTCCGCCCGGTAACAATTTCCCTGGATTTCAGGCAGCCGGTAAACCTTCAGAATTTTTCCGAATACCAGATGTTTTACGCCGGAACTGGGATTTCTGTAAAAATCACAAAATTCTTTTCAGTTCTGGGCGGATTTCAGATAAAAGGCGCAAATCCACGGTTCAGTCTTGGCAGCGAGGCAATCGTTTCAAAAGTCAAGCTGAACGCAAATTATACGCTGGACTTAACTTCCTCATTGAATCCGCTGAACCGGTTCAGCATTTCGGCAAGCATTCTTCTTGGAGACAAAGGCCGTGCCGAAAAACGTGAAAAAGTGAAAAAACTTTACAACGAGGGAATTTATTTCTTTGCGCAGAAAGACTATGAAAAAGCGATTGAAATCTGGCAGGAAGCGTTAAAAATCGACAGGAATTTTGATCCGGCAAAAACAGGAATCAGAATCGCAAGACTTTACAATGAAATGCTCCAGAATATGGAAAATCTTTCAACAACGCACAATTAATCAGGCTAATCAAAAAATCTACCGCTTCTTGCTGAAAATCCTGTAGTTTATCCATGGGAAAATCTGATGTTTTTCTTCTAGGCTTGTAAGCCATTCTGTGCTGACCGTGTTCGAGCCAAGCGCGTCAAAAACCGCAGTAAAATCGTTTATGCTTTGCTTAAAGCGCATTTCCGCATATTCCGGGAAAACTCCGTTCTGAATCATTTTTGCCCAGCCGCTGCTTTGCGCAAACATAAGTTCCTTAGCCCCAAGATTCAAAAGCCGGGCCTTCAAACCCGTGTCAGAAGGAAAACGGTCCGCCAAGTCAACCATGCGTTCGCTAGCCTTGCGCACAAATTTCATCATCCAGTTATTTTTGCTGGAAAGCAAATCCTCGCCATAACCTACACCGCTCGAAGAACCATAATACGGCTGAATCCGCTGAAGTTCAAACGGATTTTTAGCAAGATTTTTCGGAAGCTCAAACTGCACATCTGACAGACAGATTTTTCTGCACACTTGCTCAATCCAGTCAATGCATTCAAACCATTTTTCACTCAACCGGCTGATATTTACAGTAACGACAAGAGAAATTTCTTTTTCATCAGAAAGAATCTTTTCCGCCTGGGCAAGTTTTTCAGTTTTCTTAGAAACAAAATCTTCCGCATCTTTTAAAACCTGAGAATTTGCTTCCTGAGCCGAATAAACATTTTCCGTTTCGCAGAAATCTGCCACCGCAGAATCCGAATCTCCGCCCTTGTTCCAATATTTGTAGCCAATCGAATAGCGGGAAGTTCCCTTTTTCACAAAAGACTCAATATCCTCTGCCGGCAAAGAAAAAATCACATCGCGGTTTTCAGAGCGGTACACAGGATTTTCAGAATATCCATCCTCGCCCATAATTTCCTTGTCAGAAAAACCGTCGCGCCCAAAAGCAACAAGCGCATTTGTAAATCTTGCCGGGGAAAAAATTCCTTTTTTAGGTTCAATTTCGCTGAAAAGAAAACTATGCGCATCCAGAATCGTGTAATTCATTCCGTAAGCGCGCAAAACTTTTTCAACGCCGTCGTAATATCCAAGCTCAGGAAGCCAAAATCCATCCGGAACTTCGCCAAAAAAACTTCTGTAGGCAAAAATTCCAGCCTCAACCTGCGCAGACATAATTTCCGGCATATCATTGTAAAATGGAAGAAAAATATCCGTGGCGCAAGTCGCAAGAATCTCAACAAAACCTTTTTTCTTGAACTCAGCGATTTTTTTTACAATGCGACGACCAAAATTCTCAAACGCAGCCTTATCACTTTCAGCTTTTTCAAGGCAGAGCTTTACCGCAGCCAAAAGATTTCCGTCAGATTTCACGCGCTCCAGTTCTTTTTTTCCAAATTCAATTTTTTTGTCTAACCATTCAATATACTGAGTCTGAATTTCCGGATCTTCCAGCAAAGTGCAAAACGCAGGCGAAAGAACAAGCGCAATTCTGCAAGGAATTTTTTCCACCTCAAATTTTTCAAGCATACGAACAAGCGGAATATAGACATTTGAAATTGACTCAAAAAGATAGCTCTGCTCGCCTGCGTAAAGAACAGCTTCTTCCCCAGTATGTTTTATGTATTCCTGATTTGTATTAAGAATTAGAACAAATTTCTTTTGTGCCATTTATTTTTCCTGTTGAATTAGCCGCAAACTACGAAAAAGATTCGCGATGATTTTTGTAATGCTCAAGCAAAAGCTCGTTCATTCCAGAAAGTTTCATTATTTCAGATACATTTTCCATTTTTCCAGGCTGAAGAAGCGCAAAACGTTCGCAGCCTTTCGGTTTTTCAAGAATTCTGGAAGATGCAAGAATATCCACAAAATTATCAAGATTGAAAAGAAGATCCACGCGGAAAAATTTCTTGTTCTGCGGAAGAAGCACATATTGACCGTCATCTTCCTTTGAAATCTGAATGTCAAAAAATTCATCCGGCTTAACCTGATTTTTTTCGGAAAAAGAATTAACACGAATCCGCATCTGGCTTACAAAAGCCTTTTCCAGCGAAATTCTGTCAGAATCGCTGATGTTCCAGTAAACAAAAGCCCACGCCGGATTCCTAAGAACAATTCCAACTTCCGTCTGATTATATGCGCGGGGAACAAGTTCCTCCTCTTTTTCAGGCTCAATCTCCTCATCAGAAATAATCATGTCGTCTTTTTCGATTTTTTCCAAATCGTCGTAGACTTCAAGAATTTCCTCAATAAGAAAATTTCTGTTAAAATCCGAAGGAACATCAATTCCTTCTTCATCAGCGATTTTTATCAGTTCTGAAAATGAAAGTGTTTCCAAATAAGCACGGCTAAGCACAACTTTTTCCATAAAATAATAATCTAAAAAATCCCAATATTAGTCAAGCGACACCAAGTTTTATATTTTTTGAAAAAACTATTGAAAAATTAAAATAATTATGTTATTAAGAAAATATGAGAGTTTATATTTTTTCTCTTCCACAAAATTTACAGACCGCAAGAAAAATCCATGATTTTTTGAATTTAAAAGGTCATTCCGTAAAACTTTTCGACTCGGACTCGCAGTTTTTTAGTTTCGTTTACCAAAAAGAAAAGATTCCGGATTTTGTTGTCTACGATTATCTTTTTTTCAACCACAATCTCTGGAACATCTACAATTTTATGAAAAACGAAGACTGTCTGGTTCCGCTGATTTTTTTCAACGATCCTGCGCTCCATTCAGAATCGACAGAGTTTTTCTTTAAAAATATGCTGAATTTAATCCACGCCGAAAATAAGATTGACTGGGAAAAATACGAACAGATTGTGTCTGATGCCGCAAAAATAATTGATTCCGCGAAAAATGAAAAACAAAAATCCGTGGCGGAAACAAAAATTGCCCAAGAAATTCAAAATCCGGCCGAAAATCAGCACAAAAATCCCGAAACCCGGATTTCAAAGGAACTTTCCGGGATAAATCTTGCAATTTTCAAGAAACTTTTTAAAAACTTGAACAACTCTGTGCCGCTGAAGGAACTGCAAAATTCAGAAGAACTAAAAAAGCAGGTTCAGGAAACAACAGTTTTCTGCGCAATCTCAAAAATACGGAAAGCAATGAAAGCCGCAGACGAGGACTCGTTTGAAATCATAAAAAATCCGGACGGCTACACAATGATTTCAAGATACTGAACGGGATTTTTTTCAATTTACAAGGCAAGGCGGAACTGTTTCCCCGATTTTTCAGTTTTTGCAAATTTTCTGGCGACTTTTTCCCTGAACAATATTTTTTTCATCAAAATATCTAGCCATTGAATTAAGAACATCGCGCTTATTTGCGGTCCAAAGCGGCGCAACAAGAATTTTCTTTGCGCCATCGCCAGTCAGCCGGTGAACTACAATATTTTCAGGAATTATTTCCAGCGCATCCGCCAGAAGCTCAAAATATTCATCCTTTTCAAGGCAGCGGAAAAATCCATTTTTATAATCTTTTGCCAAATCAGTTCCTTCCAAAACATGAAGAACCGAGATTTTTATTCCGTCAATTCCAGAATCAACCGCGTAGCTCACAGAATCCATCATATCTTCTTTTGTTTCGCCGGGAAGACCAAAAATCACGTGCGCAACAACATGAATTTTTGGCGCCTCAGATTTTATCCGCCTCACGCAGTCCAAAAAAACTGAATTCTCGTACATCCGCCGGATATATTTCACCGTCTCCAATTTTGAAGACTGAAAACCAAGCTCAACGCTCAAATATTTTTTTTCAGAAAGTTCCGCAAGACTTTTCAGTATTTTTTCAGAAACGCAATCCGGCCGCGTTCCAACGGCAAGCCCGCATACATTTTCGCAGTTCAGCGCGGCATTAAATTTTTCCAGCAGAATATTTTCATCACCATAGGTTGAAGTAAAATTCTGAAAATATGCGATGTAACAAATTTCCTGCCCGATTTTCACTTTTGAAGAGACAATTTTTTTCGCCTGTTCAACCTGTTCATTTATTGAAACATTCCGGCTAGCCGCAAAATCCCCCGAACCGCTTGCGTTGCAAAAAACACATCCGCCAAAACCTTTTGTTCCATCCCGGTTAGGACAAGTGCAGCCAGCATCCAGACTGATTTTATAGACTTTTGAACCGAAAATTTCCTTGTAATATTGATTTGCTGAATAGAAATGACCGTTTGAATATTCCATAAAAGAAGTGAAAAAAAAGATTCAAATGAAAAATCATTTGAATCTGATGATGCTTGCAAGGCTCGAACTTGCGACCTGCTGCTTAGAAGGCAGCTGCTCTAATCCAACTGAGCTAAAGCACCAAAGAGCAACTTTGCAAAGTGCAAAACTCTGTAGAAAGTAATATATAAAAAAAAGTTGTTTTTTACAAGTGCAAATTGCAATTTACAGATAAAAATCGCTAAATTCACAATTAAAACTGCAAAAATCAGTTATCTTCTTCCGCACCATTTATCGGAATTGACCCAATATAAAGGACATTGCTGTAATAATTTGTGAACGAGTTATCATAACCAACTGCCACAGCGTACAAGGCAACATAATAAATATCATCATCACTTGAAGTCGAGCTATAATTCACATCATCTTCGCCGCTTTTTGGCTTATCGTAATCGCCATTGCTGTTTTTTCGTCCAAAATCAAAGGATTTTGTATTGTCCTGACGCATCGGAACATATTTTGCCACATCGTCCACAACAATTTTTGCGCGGTAAGCATAATCTTCCCAGTCCGGGCTAGTTTTGTCCGGTTCCTGATAATTAGTAAGACGAATAAAGACCTTCTGATTTTTTCCGCCAGAAGCAGGAATAAGCGGAGAGACATTTCTTCCTTCAACTCCAAGCTCCTGATAACCATAAGACTGAAGTCTAGGAAAAGCAGATGAATAATTTGTTGAACTGGAAATAGAGTTCACCGCGGAAATTTGGCTGTTCATTGTTGAAGAGCTATTGTAGATTTTATAATAGACAGCTGTTCCCATATACTTAAAAGCACTTGCCGAAGAAGTTGAATTGTCGCTGTCATTTGTGTAAAAACCAAAATAAGTTCCAGTAAAGTCCAAATCAGAACTACCAGTAGTCGCATCAGGAGATGAAAATTTCTGATAAGGAGCTTCCAGAACATAATATTCTTCAAGCCCGCAGCATGGAAACAAAAAAAGACAGATAAAAAAAATCGAAACATTAAAAAAATTCAACTTTTTCATATCTGTCTTCCGTTTTTATATAAAGATTTGAAAAAACTACTCTTTGTCAGAAATTTCAAGGCTGATAAGTCTTGATTCAGCGAGTTTTGCCCAGGAATCATTTGGCTCAGAACCAAAAAGCTCTGAATAAACCTCAACAGCACCTTTTTTATCGCCTTTCGCCTCTTTTACACGACCAAGACTGAACTTTGCGTGTGTAATCTGGTCAAAATCCTTGTATGAAACAACTTTTTCATAAGATTTTTCAGCATCATCAAGATTTGAGCTATCCTCAAAAGCAGAGCCGGCGTTAAAATAGCACAATGGTGCAGTATAAGCTTTTTTGCCATTTTCAGCGGCGGTTGTCCAAAGAGATGCCGCATCAGCATAATTCTTCTGCGAGTATTTTACTTCTGCAGAAAGCATATTCGCACGGACTCCAACAACACCTGACTTCTTATTATATTCAGCCAAATCAGCCAACGCTTTTTCGCGGCGAGACTCAAGAGCCTCTTCTGAAAGTCCAGCAGAATCTTTTGTAAGATTGTATGCGATGGAATCAATGTCTTCCAGACCTTTTTTGTTTACATTAGAAACCACTGAATAACTGATTCCATAACCTAAAATAAAAACAGCCAACACAACAAGAACTACAAGAAGAATTTTGCGGTATGCCACAAAAAATCCTGATAATTTTTCTCCTGCTGTCGCTTTTTCAAATTGAGCTTTCATTTATTTCTCCAAACTATATATTTTTATCGCGGATATGCAATTCATTCATAAGCCGCGACACGTAAGTTCTTTGTATGCCAAGAATTTTTCCAGCTTTCGTCTGATTCCAGCCACATTCTTCAAGAATTTTAGCAACATAATGTCGCTTAAAATTATTCAATGCAACTTTCAGACTTTTGTCCTCATCATCAAACAAAAGAGCCTGCCCGCTTTCCGATTCAGAATGAATATACGAAAGATGCAAATCCTCGTTTTGAATCAGATTTCCGCGGCATAAAAGCACGCTTCTTGAAACAACATCCCTGAGTTCAAGAATATTTCCCGGCCAGGAATAATCCTTCAGCGCATTTACAGAATTTTCTGAAAACCCGTCGATTTTTTTTCCGTACTTCGCAGAAAAAGAAACTAAAAAATTCTCAGCAAAAGGCAAAATATCCTCTTTTCGTACCCGAAGAGACGGAATCCGAACAGGAAAAACATTCAGCCGGAAAAACAACTCTTCTATAAAACTGCCTTTTTGAACGAAATCTGCAAGATTCTCACTTGTAGATGCAATAATTTTTACATTTATTTTTGCCTGAATCAAATCAAGCAGTTTTTTTTGGTATTCACTTTTTAAATATTCAATTTCTTCTAAAAAAATCGAACCATATTCTGAACTGACTTTTACAAAATCAACCTCTTCTGCCTTTCTGCAGTCGTAATAAAAAAACGGAAATTCCTTACGGTTACAATTCTTATGAATAATTCCCGCAAAAGTTTTTTTACCACAACCAAGCTCACCTATCAAAAGAACAGGAGAATTTGTGGCAGAAGTCTTTTTGATAATTTCAAGCAAATCCTTTGTTACAGGACTTACCGCAATAAAAGTTTCGTTCATAAAAAAACGGCTTCCAGATATAACAAAACGCATTGCAACTCAAACTGAACTGCAATGCGTCTGCCAGAAAATCAAAACTATTTATTTTCAGCTTTTTTATCGTTCAGCAAATCACCCAATGTGTATGCGCCCTGCTCATCATCGTTAGAGCTAGACATATACTGAGAAATTTCATCGCGCTGCTGCTTTCGCTTATACTCACGAACAGAGAAGGCCGCTTTTTCTTTTTCAACATTTACATCAACAACAAAAACATTGATTTTGTCGCCGACATTGTATTTTTTCACAGCTTCCTCATACGGAGTGTCGCGGTCTTCGCTAAGGTTTGCCTTGTTTACAAGACCTTCAATTCCATTTGGAGCTTTTACAAAAACACCAAAATCTGTGATTGAAGTGATTTCGCCTTCCAAAGTTGAACCAGTCTTGTATTCTTCCGCAAACTGTTTCCAAGGATTTTCAGAAAGCTGCTTGATTCCAACTCTGATGCGGTGATTTTCAGCATCACAGTCAATAACAACAACTTCAATTTCCTGATCAACAGACAACTCGCTGCCCGGATGCTTAACTTTCTTTGTCCAAGAAATATCATCCGAATGAAGGAATCCGTCAATGCCTTCCTCAAGCTGAACAAAAGCACCTGCATTTGTGATTTTTACAACTTTGCCATTAACTTTTGTTCCAACAGGATATTTTTCTGAAATTGAATCCCAAGGATTTGCAGTAACCTGCTTGATTCCAAGAGAAACTCGACCAGCCTGAATGTCGTAGCCCAAAATCATAGCTTCAACTTCATCGCCAACCTTGAGCATATCAGACGGCTTGTTGATTTTCTTTGTCCAAGAGAATTCACTGATGTGAACAAGACCTTCAATTCCTTCCTCAAGCTCGATGAAAGCACCGAAGTCTGTAAGTTTTGTAACTTTACCTTTTACAATATCGTTTACGTGATACTTTTCTTCAAAGTGAATCCAAGGATCTTCTGTAAAATGCTTCAAAGAAAGATTAATTCTCTTTTCTGCCGGATCAAGGCGGATAACTTTAAGCTCGATTTCCTGACCTTTCTTTACAAAATCCTTCGGTCGGGCAACATGTCCCCAACTCATATCATTGATATGAAGAAGACCGTCGAAACCACCAAGGTCGATGAACGCACCGAAACTTGTGAAACTTTTTACAGTTCCCTTTACAGTGTCACCAATCTTTACTTCGTTGAAGAAAGCCTCGCGTTTTCGGTCAACTTCTTCCTCAAGATATTTTCTGCGGTTTACAACCACATTTGCCTTGCTTTCTGAGTACAAACGCTCAACATAGAACTTTGACTTAACATTGAGCAATGATTCCGGCTTTTCAACCTTCTGGCTGTCTGACTGGCTGATTGGCAAAAATGCACGAATATCGCCGCCAAGAGTAACTTCATAACCACCCTTGACAATCTTTGTTATAACGCCGTCAACAGGCACCTTATCCTTGAATGCCTGAGAAATTTCTTTCCACATTCGCTTTGAATCTGCTCTTGTCTTAGAAATTTCCGGACCATATTTTCCAAATACTTTAGCCAAGAATACTGAAACTTTGTCCCCTACTTTTGGCAGGTTACCTGCGAACTCCTGTACGGGGAGTCTACCCTCTGACTTGCATCCTACATCAAGGAAAACGTAATCATCAGAAATTGAGATAACTTCACCTTCTACGATCTGTCCTTCTTCAGGATTGCTAAGATTATTCAGAGACTCTTCTAATTGTGTCTGGATAGCGCTCTTGGAGTTCTGAGCTTCTTCCTTTTCCACTTCCATTTCTTCCATTTTGAACCCTTGTTTGTTGATTTTGCTTAATATTATTCCACAAACAACATCTATGGTCAAGGCTGATGTGTCGATGTAATAGGCATCCGGGGCACGTTTTAACGCACCTTCGGCTTTATTTTTATCAATTTCATCACGCTTTCTGATTGCTTCCTTGATTTCCTCAAGAGTCATGTTGCTGACCCCCTGATTGAAACGCCGCTCCGCCTGAACATCAAGAGATGCGTCCAGATAGAATTTGTAATCAGCATTCGGGAACACAACAGTAGTCATGTCCCGGCCTTCGCACACAATGTCAAGACTTTTTGTGATTTCACGCATTTTGTCATTCACAAGATGGCGGACTGGAACAAATGCGGAAACATGGGCAACATTCTGGCTTACGCGGTCATCATGCAGATGGCTTTCAACATCAGTTCCATTCAATATAAGATGAGAATTTTTATATTCAAGTTTTTGTTTTTTACAGAAGTCAACAACTGCATTTTCATCATCAAGCGGAATTCCTGCGTCCAGCAAAGAGAGCGTGAGCGCGCGGTAGAAACTTCCACTGTTCAGATACGTAATGTTGAGTTTTTTTGCAATAATCGAAGCGATTGTGCTTTTTCCTGTTCCGGCAGGTCCGTCCATAGCAATAATCATCATGACTCCTATAAAAAGCTTTGGAATTATTTTCAGCTTTTATTTATTTGTGTGGCAAAGTTTCAGCAGCCCGGAAACTTCTTTTTCTGAAAGTTCCCGGAATTCGCCTGGCTTTAAACCATTTATTTCAATATTACCGATTCGCACGCGAACCAGTTTTTTTATGCCGATTTCCTTTGAGGCAAAAACATTGCGGATTTCGCGGTTTTTTCCTTCAACAAGGACAATTTTTATTTTTCGCGCATTAAGCTCGACCGCCGATTTGCACTTGTAGAAAACGCCTTCAACCCGAAGACCTTTTTCAAATTCCGCGGCAAGCGTGCGCGGCAGAGGAACTGAAGTTTCCACAACATATTCTTTTTCAATTTCCGCAGAAGGATGAGACAATTTTGCGGCAAAATTTCCATCGTTCGTGAAAATTATAAGACCTGAGCTGAACATATCAAGGCGGCCGACATTGTAAAGGCGCTCGGAATACTTTTCTTTCAGAAGAGATGCGGCAATCGGGCGGTCTTTTTCATCAGCAAGCGAGCAGACATATCCTGTAGGCTTATTCAGAAGCACATAGCGTTTTTTTTCTTCAAGGGAAAGTTTTTTTCCGTCAACACAGATTTCATCATCCGAGGAGACTTTTGTTCCCATTTCAGTCTCAACCGTTCCGTTCACTGTAACACGACCGTCCGCAATAATTTTTTCAGCGGCACGGCGGCTTGCAACTCCGCAATGCGAAAGATAAACCTGAAGTCTAATCTGATTTTTCTGTGAATTTTCTTTCTTTTCGTTATCGGGCAAGTTCAAACCTCTGTTCTTCATCTTCATCAAGTTTTGGCAAATCAGCAATGCTGTTCAGATGGAAGAATTT
Organism: bacterium; assembly: GCA_963599585.1. Taxonomy (GTDB): domain Bacteria; phylum Spirochaetota; class Spirochaetia; order Treponematales; family Treponemataceae; genus Treponema_D. The sequence continues at coordinate 102,885 of CAVBXG010000001.1, read as the reverse complement.
CAGGAAATCTTTTGTAGTTCCAAACTGAATAGGTTTTCCTGGAGCATCGCTACGTCCAACCTCTTTTATAAAATTCCGCTCAACAAGCAGACGAATCATATTGTCAACGCTTACACCGCGAATCTGCTCAATTTCGCTTCTTGTAATCGGCTGTTTGTATGCGATTATCGACAAGGTTTCTAGCGCAGATTTTGAAAGACGTCCGCTGTTTTTTTCACCGTAACGCTCCGAAAGAACGCCCCAAAATTCTTTTTTAGGCACAAGACACCAGCCACCCGTTATGACCGTAAGCTCAATTCCCGAACATTCAGATTTATATTTCTCACCAAGATTTTCAATGCAATGCTTCACAACTTCTTCCGAAAGCTGCGCAATATTTGAAATCTGTTTTTCCGTAACAGGCTCACTTTCGAGAAACAAGACAGTTTCAACAAGTGCGGTTTCTTTTTCAAGCTCCATTTTTTCCAACCAAACTATTTTCTATTTTTATTGATTAAAGTTTACTGAATTTTTTCGTTTTCTTCACTAAATTTATCAATTTTATCGATTGTTATTTCAAAATTTTTGAAACTTTCGTGGCTATCAAGTCGGCGGCAGATTTTTATGTCGCCAAAAAGCCGGTTCTGCATTATCGTAATCATCTTGAATTTAACAGCTTCAAGAATTGCCATGAACGCGCAGATTATATCCATTTCGTTTCCGGTGCGGGTAATCAAGTCAGTGAACATACATTCGTTGTTTTTTTCAAAAAGCTCGTTCATCAGGGCGATTTTTTCGTTCACCGAGATTTCCTCGTACATATTCAGGATTTTTTCATTTGAATAGCGACTGACCATATTCTTGAAGAGTTTCTGCATCTGCTGAAGCAAATCCCAGGTGTCAACTTCTTTCCATTCATTTTCGCTTTCATCAAAGGGAAGGACACGCTGGATTTTGGAACGCTCGTAATTCCAGTCGGAATTATCCTCTTTTTCTTCCATAAGTTCTGAAAGTTTCTTGAATTTCTGGTATTCAATCAGTTTTTCAACAAGCTCATCGCGCGGATCTTCAACATCCTCATCGTCGTAATTTATTTCAACAGGAAGAAGCATTTTGCTTTTCATGTTCAGGAGCATCGCCGCCCATTTGTAGAATTCGCTCAAATCGCCAAGATCTGTTTTTACGGCATAATCAAGATATTCAAGATACTGCTCCGTGATGTTCGCAATCGGAATATCATAAATGTTGATTTCACTTTTGTGGATAAGATACCAAAGCAAATCCAGCGGACCTTCAAATTGCCCCGCAACAAATTTGCGTTTGTTTTTTTCCTCTGGATAAGATTCAGCAGCAACCGCCGCATTAGATTTCGCTTGTTTTTTTTCCATATCGTTCCGCCAGAATTACCGTTCGAGCTCTTTTTTGAACTGAACTTGTATTTCCTCAGGACATTTTGCAACACCCTGATCAGGCAGTGCGCTCAAAAAACTTTTGAACTTCGCCTTTAATTGTTCATCGGCAGAAGTTGTCAAAATCTCAATAGCTGGAAGCAAAACAAATTGTCTTTCGTGGACTCTTGGATGTGGAATTATCAGAACCGGAGGCTCATTTATTGAAAGTCCGCCGAATTCTTCTATATCAATATCCAAAGGACGCGGACCAAAACGGATTTCCTTGGTTCGGTCGCGACCATATTTTTTTTCTATTTCGTGAATTTTTTCAAGGAAGGCGAAAGGGTTTGTCGAGTCCTCGACGAACCCTTTCGCCGCCATGTTGAAAAAATTCTCTTGTTTTTCAACATACATTGGTTTTGATTCATAAATACAGGAGAATACCGGAGACAGCAGAATCTTAGACAATTCCCTGCAAGCCGCAGCAAGCAGCTCAACAGATTTTTTCCCGAGAAAATTTGTATTTGAACCAAGACCAAGCAAAACAGTTTTCAATTAGAACAAACCTTCCTGAACAGGAATTTCTGTTTTCGCAGATTCATCAGCTTTTTCTTCTGATTTCTTTGAAGCCTTTTTCTTTTCATCTTTTTCTTTTTTAACAGGATTTCCGTCCTTGTCTTTTATCACAAGATTCGGGAAAAGCTGCTCGCGCAAAGTATCTTCCAGCATCTCCGCAAATTCAGGATTGTTTTCAACAAACGAAACCGCATTTTCATGTCCCTGACCGACTTTTATATCGCCTTTTGTGAACCATGCGCCTTTTTTGTCTACAAGTCCATGCTTTACAGCAGAATCAAGCAAAGAAGCATAACGGTTGATACCTTTTCCGAAATAAATATCGAGCTCAACTTTTCTGAACGGCGGAGCGACTTTATTTTTTACAACCTTAACGCGAACCCGGTTTCCGATTGCATCCTCATCGCCTTTTCCGTCAATAGTCTCAACACGACGAATTTCGAGCCGAACAGAAGAATAGAATTTCAGCGCATTTCCGCCTGTTGTTGTCTCAGGATTTCCGAACATCACACCTATCTTCATTCGGATCTGATTGATAAAAATCACAATACATTTGCTTTTTCCTACAATCGCTGTAAGTTTTCGCAAAGCCTGGCTCATAAGCCGGGCCTGAAGCCCCATCACAGAGTCCCCCATCTCTCCCTCAATTTCTTTCTGAGGAGTCAACGCCGCAACAGAGTCAATTACAATAATATCAACCGCCCCGGAACGCACAAGATTTTCTGTAATTTCCAGAGCCTGCTCACCACAATCCGGCTGAGAAACCCACAGATTATCAATGTCTACACCAAGATTTTTTGCATAAACCGGATCAAGCGCATGCTCAGCATCAACGAAAGCCGCAATTCCACCAAGCTTCTGAGCCTCAGCAATCGCGTGCAACGCCAATGTTGTTTTTCCCGAAGATTCAGGTCCATACATTTCAATAATTCGTCCCTTTGGGTATCCACCAATACCAAGAGCTTCATCAAGCAGAATAGAACCAGAAGGAATGACTTCTATACCTTCCATATTATTCTGCGCGCCAAGCCTCATCAAAGAATTCTGACCATACTGCTTTTCAATCTGCAGACGAGCCGCTTCAAGGGCCTTTAATTTTTCTGACATATCTTTAGTTTCTGCCATATCGCCTCCAATACCTCCCACTTTATATATAGACGAAATTCTTTATTTTCCGAAATAAATCACAAAAAAATAATCAGAAATTTACTGATTTTTTATGCTTTGGTAAACAGATTTTCCAGAAAGGGCAAGTTTTCCATTTTCAGAGATAATTTTTGCAAGCACTGTCACCGGTTTGTTATTTTCAATTTTTGGCGGAACTGAAAATTTCAGCGGAACAATTCCTTCAACCTTCTCCATCGTTTCATAGCCGACCAGCAAATCGCATGAAAAAGAAGAATCATTCTGCACAACATTAGAAATTCTTCCCGACCAGGAAACCCAGCAGTCCAGATAAAGCGCAGGCTCTTTTTCAACAGCCGAATATCCGGGAACATCTTTTATCGTGTCAAAAGACGGCGGCTCAAGATACGACATAAGAAGTGTCGCCTTTCTTTTTACCGCAAGAGACGCATTTGAATTCAAAATCCGGTTTATCTCAACCTGCGCCATATTGTCACGGTAATTCTGAAAATAAACCTGTGCCTTTTCGTAACATTCATTTATCTGCGAAGAGGAAAGAATATACGCAAACGAGCCGCTGGACAAATCTGTTTCCTGAATATTTTTCCGCTCATCAACAGAAAGAACAAGCGAGCTTAAATCTGCGCGAGTTCCTTTTTCAGGGCGAGAGACAGGCACAATCCGGACCGCAACAAGAATTCCAAGCGCACAAGCCAAAACCGGAACAACAATTCCCGCAACTTTATACGGATTCACGCCAAGCGGCGGATAAAACTGCTCAATATCGCCTGTATCAACCCATTTGCAGATTGTTGAATAGTCGCCTTTTGTGCGGATAAATTCCATCGCGTTCTGGGCAATCTTATTCCCCGGCTCATAATCAAGGACATCAAGATAATATTGAAGCGCGCGGTCAGTGTTTCCTCGTCTAAGAAAAAGCGCCGCCTGCCCAATCAGAAGAGTTGTGTCCGTAATCCTTATTTTTCTGGCCTTCTGAAAATATGCCGATGCAGTTCCTGTATCTCCCACATAAAGACAGGCAATCGCAAACAGAAGATAATAATCAAAATTATCCTCGTAAATTTCCGCGCGGCTTTGAAGAATTGTGATTGCTTTGTCAAACTGCCGCCGCCTCATCAGTTTTTTTGCGGTGGCAAGAACATCAAGGGCCATTTTTTACTGCTCCAGCCGCTTTATCGCTTCATCAAGCTCATAATTGAGTTTAAGAAGCTCATTGCGGTCCACATTTTCACTGTTTTCCTGAAGATTCTTGATTTTATCAATAAGATTCTGGATATATTCAGAATCATAGCTCAAAGTTCTTGTTTCCTCAGTTTTTGCGGCTTCCGCTTTTTGCGTTCTTGAAGATTTCTGATCCTTTTTTGGCGGCACAGTTTTTTCAGCGGCATCAAAGGAAGGCTTAAAGTCGCTGAAACCAAGCTTATCTTCTATCATCTTTTTTAAATTTGAAAGCTGATATGTCTGGTTTTCAGGATTTTTCCAGGCTTCTTTTACAACACGATACGCCTCGCTGTATTTTTGAGCCGCGTACAGTTCTGAAGCCCTTGCGTAGCTATCGTCCTCAACGTCATTTTCATCGGAAGAAGCAAACGCCGGGGAATCTTTTCCAGATTCTTCAACATATTTATTTCCGTCAAGCGGAACGCCATCTGAAGAAACCGCAATATAATAAGAAACCTCAAACTGCTCTTCTGGTTCAAGCATTTTGCCTTCCCAGTTTATACAAACCGCAGAATTATTGTAAGAAAGAACTGAGTCGAATGTCCGCGACGAAATCACCTGCGGAATCCATTTCTGAAGCGCGAGCAAATCCTTGTTGCTTAAAGAAACCGCTTCCGGCGTTTTTATTCCTTCCCCGCCAAAAATAAACTGAATCCCTGCCTTTGAATTTGAGCTTGAAATCCATTTTACCTTGTCAAATCTTCTATATTGACGCTCACTGTTTATCGCAATCTCTTCGCCTGTTGAAAAATGAGGTCCGAGCTGCTCGCCAAGAACTGTGTCAAAAATCTCTTTCACCGAAAATTTCATGGTCTTATTGCTTCGGTTCATTACAGACAAAGAAACTTTTACCAAATCAGAGGAAATTTTCTTTTTAGCAAGAACTTTTCTTGGGACGCTTTCAAAAGAAAGAAGAACGCGCGCCACATCAGGAACAACGTAAACCATCTGAACGCCGTTTTCAGTTTTTCTTGCGCCAATCACAATTCCAATATTGTTTGTAAGTTTATATTCTTTTTTTCCGGCAAGAAGCGAAATAAAAGAAGACGTAAATTCATCGTAACCGGCAAGAAGCGGAATCTGCGAGCCGTTTTCACCCAACGCGTACAGCTGGAAACTTCCAACCGCGCCTTTTGCAAGAATTTTTACCCTTCCAACGCTATTTTCAACAGTCTTGGACTTAAAAGCCTCTTCCACCGCAGTTGCCGCAGCATCAAAATCTTTTGCAACGCCAGAATCCGCAGAACCTTCAGTTTTTGCGCCCAAATCTTCCGAGCCAGACTCAAAAGTCAAAGCAGAAACGGAAGAGGCGGAATCTGCAAGTGCCTTGGATTTTTTCGACCTTGAAGCCGCAGAAACCGGCGCAGAAAATCCGCCGATTAAACTGAACGCAGCAAGAGCCGCAAAAAGATTTTTGTTCATATTCTTCATTTTGCATTCTCCGAATTTAAAGTAGAATTCTTACCGTCAAGAAGTTCCTGCGCCTGCTGGGCTTTTCTTTTCAGCTCAAGGATAAATTCATCGCTCTGGCGTTTTGCCTCAGATTCCTGCATCTGATGCTCATCAAGTTTTGCCTTTAGAGTTGAATTTTCTTCCGTAAGCTCCTGGACTTTTTTTTCAAGCTCAGAAGCGTTTTTTTGCAGATCAAGGATTCTTCGCCTTACCTCGCCGGAATTTTCCGCACCCGCATATTTCAACTGGCGTTCATATTCCTCTTTCGCCGCAAGATATTCCTCGCCGGTTTCCTTTAAAAGATAAAGAAGTTTTTCTTCCCGGAAGCTTTGGGCAATCGTGTCAATCCTAAAGCGGGCGGCAGGAGCTTTTGCGTCATCGGGATAATCGTTCACAACGGTTTCGTAAAGAATTTTCGCCTCGTCATAGTTGTATCCGGCAAAAAACGACTCGGCAATCCAGTAAAGCGCGGAGGCATACATCTCGTGGTCGCTGTACTGATGGCAAAAATCGCTAAGAACCAGAATAGAATTTTCATATTCGCCCATAAAAAAAAGTGCGCGCCCCTTGTGGTAAAGAACATAGGAAGAATAAGGGCTGTCTGAAAAATTCCTTAGATAAAGCTCGCAGTCCTGAAAAGCGTTCTTATATTCACCGGCATACATCTCCGCGGCAATCAGCATATACCAAGTTTCCGCGTTGTTGTTCTCATCGTAAGAAACAGCCTTCCTCAACTGAAAGATTGAAGACATCCACTCGCCCGTGCTAAAAGCCTTTGCTCCCTGAACAAACGCGACGGAAGCGACTCCCGAATTTGAATTCTGCGCAAAAACCGGCGCAAAAACCGAAAGACAGAACAAAAACGCAAGCAGAAAATTCTTATTTTTTGTATTTTTGCAAAAACTGAACATAAACTATTTCTCCCATTTTAGCTGGCCGCTGAAAAAAGCCGAGCCAGAAACAATAATATCCGCACCGGCTTCCGCCACAACCGGTAAAGTCTCCGCATTTACGCCGCCGTCAACAGAAATCTTAAAATCCAAACCGAGCTCGCCGCGGATTTTCACAAGCTCGCCGATTTTTCTTACGCATGAAGGAATAAGCTTCTGCCCGCCGAACCCAGGATTCACAGTCATAACAAGGACAATATCAACATACTCAAGCAGCTCTTTTATCGCAGAAACAGGCGTTGAAGGAACAATCGAAATCCCAGCCTTTTTTCCCAAACCATGGATTTTCTGCACAAGCCGGTGCGAATGAACGCAAGCCTCATAGTGGAACGTAATCCAGTCCGCGCCAGATTCCGCAAAAGATTCAACCTGCTCTTCCGGGTGCTCAACCATAAGATGAACGTCAAAAGGCAGCGACGAATATTTTCTGAGACATTTTACAACCGGCTGCCCGTAAGAAATCTGCGGCACAAAACGACCGTCCATAACATCGATATGAACAGCAGAACCGCCGTTTTTTTTCACAAGCCCAAGAGCATTTTTTAAGTCTGCCAAATCCGCACTAAGCAAAGACGGCGCAAGAATTCCATTTTTCATTGTATACTATAATAGCACACACAAGAACGACTTGCAACGAAGCGGACACCAATTATAGAAAAAATACAGACAAGAAGATTGGGCGCAAAGATTCCTTTCCGCGGCAAATTCCACCGAACCCCTAACTTCTTCAGAAAACCGCACTTTCATGGCCCGCTAACGCTCGGTCTTTTTTCTGGAGCCGCACGGCTCCAGAAAAAATCCTTTTGCTCGCAAAGCTCACAAAACCATTACAGCACGGCGCAGGGGCATCGCACGGAATGTTTCAAAAAAATGCGGGGGTTGTTGCGGGGAACTCCCCGCACGGTGGGTAGACGAAAACCGCAAGGTTTGAGGCGTAGGGAGGTCGCCCTCCCAAAAAGAAAAAAAATTAAAAATTCTGCAAAATATATCTTGACAGATAATCAATTTGCCTGTATAAACTATAGCTCATTTTTAGTAAAAATTAACATTTCCATTGACTAAATTCCCCGTTCTGATATAATTAAACTTACCGCTTATGGATATTCAAACTGAAAGAGGATTAAAAGAAGCATTCGCTTTCCTTGAAGCCGGGAATCCTGAAGAAGCCAGCAAAATTGTACAAAATAGTTTTCTTTACGATTCCATCAGTCCGGAACTGATTTTTACATCAAACTGCTGCAACCGCTGGATTGACTACATAAGAAATGTGATGTTTCAGGAAGATCCTATGGAGCGCGGAGAATCGCTTCTTGCTGAATGGAAAAATTTTCTTTGCTACGTTAAAGCTCAGGATTTTGTCTACCAGCCTACAGTTTATGCCATTTGCCGCGGTGTTTTTTCGCTTGCCTTGCAGAATTTTAACCGTCTTTTGAACGAGAAAGATCCTGTGATAAAAGCTGATGTCCTTAGAAAAACGGGACTTTGCTACAAAAAGCTGGGCGAATTTGAAAACGCAAAGATGTGCCTTACGCAGGCAAACACGTTGCATCAGGGGCAGGCGGCGGTTCTTGCGGATCTGGCGGACTGCTACGCTTTGTGCGGCGAGGACAAGTATGCGAAGGTTCTTTTTAGGGAAGCGTTTTTTATTGACCCTAAAAAAATTGACCTTGAGTATCTGGATTCCCCGCTGATTAACAGGCTTGCGGAAAAAACGGAGGAACGGGGCTACACCGGCGAGATTCTGAACGCATGGATTCCGGTTTACGGCGTTTTGTGGGGAGTTTTTTCCATACGGCGAAACCTTAAGCCGCAGGAAGTCGCAAGGCTAAGGCAGGAAATTTATGCCATGGAAAATGAACACAAAGATCCTTTGAGGGATTCGGAGTTTCTGGTTCCACGGCTGATAAATAAATATTTTTGGCTTATTGATTACTGCCAGACCGTCAATGACACAAGGCTTATCAATGAGATTTTACTGAAAATAAAAATTCTGGACACTGAAATATACAAAATGTATGTAAAGTAACAGAAAGGGCAAGAGTTTATAAATAAGACAGTCTTAAATCATATTCAAAGATTGACTTTAACAAAAAAGGGGTTTTTTTATGGCAGAACTTATCAATTCCGTACAGGAAATGCTAAAAGAAGAGACTTGGACACGTGCCGCAATTTCAAATTACACAAAAGAAAAACTTGTTGAACTTTCGGGAATCATTGAAAAGGCTCGCGCGGAAGGCTGTCTTGCTGAACTCAAGGAAATCTGTGATGAGCAGCTTTCTCATTCACGCGAAAGCATTATTGCCCTTTACATCTCTGGAATGATTTCTTTGAAGGAAGGAATTCTTGACGAATCTTCTTTGCGTGAGCTCGTAGACATTTTCCAGAAAAACCACAAGGAAAATGTTGTTGAATATATCTGCCAGACAATCATTGAAGAGGATGAGAACAATATTTTTGCGCTAAGAACCCTTGCCGAGGCATACCGCGCGGAAAACAAGGAAGAAGTCTGGGATTACTACAAGAAGATTGTAAAGCTCGACTTTGAGGAAGCTGACCTTGCTAAAGCTCTTGGCGAGCATTTTGAGGCAACAGACGCAGAGACCGCGGTTGAATATTACAAGAAGGCGATCCTTAGATATACAAACGCAAAGAATATCAACGCAATCAAGGAATTGTGGACAAAGCTGATTGAACTTATTCCAGAAGAAGTTGATTTCTTCCAGCTTGTAAAACGAAAGATTGCAAAAACTCTTGGCGAGGACAAGACAGCGGTTCTTCTTCAGGAACTTTACACAAAATACAAGTCAATGGCTCCGAATGAACCAAAATACTGGGACATCGCAATCGGGCTTTTAAAGGAAATTCTTCACATTGACAACAATGATGTGTGGGCACGCCGAGAGCTTGTTGACTGTTACAAGAATAAATACGAGGGACACAGCCATCTTGATGACTACATCCGCTCTTCTGATTTGACTGCGAACTACAGAAATGTTTTTGAGGCGATAAACGATTTTGAGAAGCACATCGCTTTTGACGAAAAAAGCTACGTATTCCACAAGTCATGGGGCGTCGGCCAGATTGGTAAAGTAAGCGACGACAAGCTTTTTATCTGGTTCGGAAAAACTGCGCCTTCTAAGAAAGATCCTAAGAAAAAGACAAAAGTCTATGACACAATGTCCCTGAAAATGGCTGTAAGCGCGCTCACTCCGCTTGCAAACGACCATATCTGGGTTCTTAAGGCAAAAAAAGCTGTTGAAGTTTTGAATGAAGACGGCGTTCCTGTGCTTGACGGAAAAACTGGAAAAGCTCTTACTGTTCCTTTAAAAGAAAAAGTAAAGGACGACAAGGCTTGGACTTTAAAGACAATCATCAAGAGTTTCGGAAACAGCTGCGACTTCAAGAAAATCAAGGCTGAGCTTGTTCCTTCTGTTCTTACTCCGGGCGAATGGACTTCATGGAATTCTTCTGCAAAACGGATTCTTGAGACAGACTCTTCTTTCGGTGTAAATCCAAACAATATCTCAGAATACACAATTGTGAACGATATTACTCCTGAGCAGAAACTTGCGAACGAGTTCAAGGCACAGAAACAGTTCTTTGCAAGAATTGATATTCTTATGAAATATGTGAACAAAGAGGAAACTGACAAGTCAAACGATTTGTTCGCCGAAATGTTCAATTATTTTGTTGGCTATGTAAAGACTCTTGAATCAGAGGATATGTTCCCTAAAGTAAACGAGCAGATTCTTGCATCTTATCTTGTTGTACAGAACGTTTCTGCCCAAATCAAGGAAATCGCATACAAGCCATCTGTTACTTTCCAGGAAATTTACTCAAAAATCGAAGATCCGCGCGAAATGTACCTTATCTTGAAGGACACAAAAAACACGACTTTGCGCCACGACTTCCTTGCAAACATCAAGCTTCTTCCAAACTGGGCTGATGAATATATCCGCCTGTTCCCTACAGTTCTTTCAGGAGAAATGATTACATATCTTTTGAACAACGGACAGGAAGAAAAGCTCCAGAATCTTGCGATCACAGCTTTTGAAAATTGCCGCGACTACAGAAATGCGGTTCTTTACTTCTTCAAGGAATGTCAGGACGCTGAATGGTTCAAGAAGGCAAATATCCCTTATGAACGCCAGATTATCGCGCTTGTTCAGCTTATCCAGCTTGCATACCGAGAAATCAACAACCACGTAAATTCAACAGAAAACAAGAAGATTATTGACAACTCAACAAATCTTCTATTTGGAAAAGACCGCTTGTTTGACTATATGTTCTCTAACGATGAAGATACAGTTAAGCGCATTTACACATTGATTGATGACGTTGAAGGATTGGAACCGAGCTGCAAGGCTCTTATGAGAAACAAGATTCTTGAAAAATATCCAGACTTCAAATTCCACGTTACGGAAGAAAAATCTTCTGCGCCAAAAGGAATGCTTGTTACAAGCGCAAAACTTGAAGAGAAGAAAGCGTTGCTCGAGGATCTTCAGACTGTTCAGATTCCGCAAAACGCTGCTGAAATTGATGAGGCGCGCGCAAAGGGCGACTTGAAGGAAAACGCTGAATACAAAGCCGCAAAAGAGCATCAGCATTACCTTAATACTCAGGTTGCAAAACTTACTTCCGAGCTTAACCGCGCGGTTATCTTTGACCCTACAACAATCACAACAGCAATTGTTTCTTTTGCGACTGTTGTTACTTTGCACAACAACAAAGAAGACAAGGATGAAACTTACACGGTTCTTGGACCATGGGAATCTGATCCGGACAACGGAATCATCTCTTACATGGCTCCGTTCGGAAATGCAATCATGAACGCAAAAGTCGGAGAAAACCTTAAATTCAACATCAATGAATACAGCTACGATTACACAGTAAAAGCAATCAAGGCTGCAAAAATCTAACGGTTAGCGTATAAACAAAAATCCCCCGGTTTACAAAAATGCAAATCCGAGAGATTTTTGTTTTAACATTCACATTGAAATATCAGAATATTTTCGGGATTCCAATATTTCAACGCAAAAAAACTGCTTTCAAGCAAAAAATCTATTCAACCTGTCCGATAAAATACTTTTTCTTTCCGCGGCGGATAATCAGAATCTGACCTTCAATCGCCATTGATTTTGTTATCATCGCATTTTCATCGGTAAAAACTTCGCCATTCACAGAAACAGCCTTTGCCCCGATAAATTCCCTTGCCTCTCGCCTTGACTGGGCAATTTTGTTGTTCACAAGAAGGTCAATCAGCGGCTCGTCTTTTTCAAACTTGAATGAAGGAACAGATTTCATTCCAGACATAATATCTTTTGCGGAAAGACCTATAAAATCTCCGGCAAAAAGTTTCTGACTTACGTTCACAGCGTTGTCAGCCTCTTCTTTTCCATGAATGTCTTTTACAACTTCCCATGCAAGCGTTTTCTGTGCGATTCTTGTTTCCGGGTGAGCCTGCTGCTCGGCGTAAATTTCTTCAATCTTCTCTTTTGAAAGGAATGTGAAAACCTTAAGATATTCAAGGACTTTTGCATCATCAGTGTTAATAAGATACTGATAAATTTCATACGCGGAAGTTCTGTTCTTGTCAAGCCAAAGCGCGTTTCCCTCTGACTTTCCGAATTTTTTTCCGGTTGAGTCAAGAATAAGCGGCATTGTAAAAGCATAAGCGGTCTTATCGAGCATTTTGCGGATTAAGTCAACGCCGGTTGTAATGTTTCCCCACTGGTCGCTTCCGGCAACTTCCATTATGCAGTTTTTTTTCTGATAAAGATGAACGAAATCATAGCCCTGCATAAGCATATAAGAAAATTCCGCATAAGTGATTCCGTTTTCAAGACGACGCTGGATAATATCCTTTCCAAGCATATAGTTCACGTTGATGTATTTACCAATGTCGCGCAAAAAATTCAAGAATGAATAATCTTTAAGCCAATCGTAGTTATCAACAAGTTCCGCATTTGGAACAAGCCTAGAAACCTGCGCGCGGATTCCTTCAATATTATGGTTCACAGCTTCCTCTGAAATAATCTCGCGCTCCGCAGTCGGACGAGGATCACCGATTCTTCCTGTTGCTCCACCGCAAAGAAGAACTGCGTGATGACCTGCATTTGTAAGACGTTTTGCCATACACAAAGAAGAATAATGGCCAAGATGAAGGCTATCAGCAGTAGGATCCGTTCCCCAATAAAAGCTGAACGGTTTTCCATCCAGAACTTTCTGCAACTCGCTTTCTTCACCGGCAACATCTTTTATAAGACCGCGCCATTTCAGATCTTCAAACAATGACATATTTCCATTCCTATATAGTTTTTTTTGATAATAAAGTATAATCGTTTATAGAAAATTATGAAAGACACAAAGATAAAAAGAAATTTAATTTTTTCGCTGGGAATTCTGATTTTTGGCGCAAGGGCTTTTGCAATGGGAATCGGTCCGCAGCTTGATTTTACAACCGGAACAGACGGAAACGACGCTATTTTTCAGGCAGGAATTTCCTGTTCAATAAAAAATGACAATTTTCCATTGGTAATTTCTGTGGCAACTGACTACGATTTTTCTGAAAATTCGTTCAACGCCTTTGTAACAGGCGATTACTGGCTTTTTAATCCGATAATTGGAGATTACTGCTCGTTTTTTGTTGGTTCAGGAGCTTCAGTTGGCGGAACTTTTTTTGATGACAAGGCATTTTTCTGCGCCGCACCGCGCTTTGTGCTTGGATTCAGCTGGATTTTTTACGATGGATTCCTTGAATATTTTGCGCAGGCAGCTTTTCAACCGGAATGGAAAATCGGAAGAACAACAGAATTTGAGTTTAAAATTCCATTCAACGCTGGAATCCGGCTGTATTTTTAAAAAAACTCAACCTTGAACGAGCCGTTTCCTTCTTTTCCTAGCAACCTGGAAAGATACGGCAAGACCGCCTCAAGATGTTCCTTTAATCCCCAGCAAGGCTGAAGCGCAAAAATTCCGCTTCCGTACAGGCGTGGCTTTTCGCTTCCGATTGAATTTTCCAACGTGGTTTCAATATGGCTATCCTCTGTGTCAACAAGAAGCTGTGCATCAAGAATTTCTGTGTGGCTGTCGCGATTTTTTGCCGCCGCAAGAATAAACTGCTTCATATTTTCAATTTCTTCAGATTTGTTTGCCAAAAGCGGATACCAAAGAAGAATTGTGGCTGCGTTCCATTTTTTGTGCGCATCGGAAAGAAGCTCGGCGGCGTTGTGGTAATCAGATTTTTCCTCGTAGCTTGGGTCGCAGAGAATCACACCGCGTTTTATTGCAGGCGGAATATTTTTTTTCAGGATGCTCCAGCCGGAATCATTTAAAATATTTACAAAGCATGACGGTTTTAAGAATTCAACATTTTTTTTGAGCGACTCAAATTCAGTCTTGTGAAGTTCTGTTAAATTTATGAATGAGCCTTTTTTTGAAAGAGAAATCTCAAACGCCGGACTTCCTGGATAAAATCCTTTTTTTAGGGAATTTTTCACAAAATCAATGTAATTAAAAAGTTCCGCCGGAATTTCTGAAGGATTTTTTTCATGTTCCGAAAGAAGTTTTTCAATTCCAAGCTTTGCCTCGCCGGTTTTGAGCGCATTTTCGTTTTTCAGATTATAAAGCCCGGAACCTGCGTGCGTGTCAAAAAATGAATATGGCTTTTCCTTTTTGTTCAGATACTCAAGGACATAAAGCAAAGTCACGTGCTTTAAAATATCCGCATGGTTTCCCGCATGAAAACTGTGTAAATACGAAAGCATTTTTTCTCCAAATTTATTTCAGACGGTCAATTTCTTCAAGCCAGATTGCCGCACTTGCATCGCTTGGCATTCGCCAGTCACCGCGCGGGGAAAGATTCACCGTTCCGACCTTTGCGCCGTCCGGCATGCAGCTTCGTTTAAATTGCTGGCTGAAAAATCTTCTGTAAAAAATTCTGAGCCATTTCAGCTTGAAATCATGCGTATACGGAAGCTCTGAATTATCCGCAAGATACAGAATTTTTGCCGGGCTGAATCCAAATCTCAAAAGATAATAAAGAAAAAAGTCGTGAAGTTCGTACGGCCCGACCAAATCTTCTGTTTTTTGAGCAATATTTCCATCTTTTGGAGGCAAAAGTTCCGGGCTCACAGGAGTTTCAAGAATATCTTTTAAAACCGCAGAAAGTCCCCCGTCTTTTGAATCTTCCGCAAACCATTCAACAAGAAAGCGAACCAATGTTTTTGGAACGGAAGAATTTACGCCGTACATGCTCATCTGGTCGCCGTTGTAAGTGCACCAGCCAAGCGCAAGCTCGCTCAAATCACCAGTTCCGATTACAATTCCGTTTGTCTTGTTCGCAATGTCCATAAGAACCTGAGTCCGTTCGCGCGCCTGGGAATTTTCGTAAGTGATGTCGTGGATTTCTTCGTTCTGACCAATATCCCTGAAATGCTGGCGGACAGCATCTGCAATCGGAATTTCAATCAGCTCTGCACCACATTTTTTTGCGAGCGTGCAGGCATTTTTATAAGTCCTGTCGGTTGTGCCAAAGCAAGGCATTGTAACGGCTTTTATTCCAGCGCGGCTTATTCCGCAAAGGTCAAAGGCACGGCACGTTACAAGCAGAGCCAAAGTTGAATCAAGTCCGCCGGAAAGCCCGATTACACAAGATGTGCAATGAATATGACGCAGACGCTTTGCAAGTCCTTCCGCCTGAAGCTGAACAACAGCGGAGCAACGTTCCGCACGCTCGATTTTTCCGCTTGGGACAAAAGGATGGGAATCGACAAACCGGCACAAGTCGTTCGGTCGCAGAATTTTCGGATTCAGCGCAACAGATATTTTTCGGTACTTGCAATTTTCAACATTTTCCGCGCATTGGGCAAAAGTCATTGTTTTTCGCCGTTCCTGCACAATCCGTTCAATATCAATGTCCGCATAAAGAAGTTTATTTTCAAAAAGTTTTGATTCCGCAAGGACTGAACCGTTTTCCGCAATCAATGAATGACCTGAAAAAACCAAATCCTGCGTTGATTCACCGCAACCGGCATTCGCATACAAATACGCAGAAACTGTGTGCGCCGACTGCATTTTCACAAGATTTTTCCGATATTCAGCTTTTCCGATAATTTCATTTGAGCCGCTCAGATTTGCAATCACAGTCGCACCGGCAAGAACATGATTTGAAGAAGGCGGAACAGGAACCCACAAATCCTCGCAAAGCTCAACGCCCAGAACAAAGCCTGAACCACAAGAATCGGTGATTAAAATATTCGAGCCGAACGGAACTGCCGGATTTTTCTCTGAGATAAAAACTGTCTGCGGAAGATTTTCTGATGCAGGAGAAAACCAGCGACGCTCGTAAAATTCACTGTAATTCGGAATGAAAGTCTTTGGAACGATCGCGAGAATTTTTCCTTTGTGCAAAATCGCCGCGCAGTTGTACAATGCGTTTTCCTCGGCAAGCGGAAGCCCTACAAGAATCAGGCAGTCACAAGATGACGTTTTTTTTGCGATGCGTTCAAGATTTTCTATGGCGGAAAGCTGGAGTCTGCGTTGAAGGAATAAATCGCCGCAAGTGTAGCCTGTTATGCAAAGCTCCGGAAAAACCAGAAACTGCACATTTAATTCGCAGGCGGCACGAACTGAATCAATAATCTTATCCGCATTAAAATTACAATCAGCAACAATTAAATCTGGCGAAGCACAAGCCGCCCTAAAAAATCCATAGCTCATGCAGAAAGTCTATCATTTTTTCAAGTTAGTTTCATCAGGTTTTACAGGCGGAGTTGATTCTTTTTTTACATTGCAGAAATATCCGCCGTCTTCAAGGTAACGTCTGCGCGTCATTATCAGCCCAATCAGTTCCTGGTACATATTAAAATCGATTTCAAGAGCCATCGGAAGCAAAAAATATTCAGTTTCATCGCAATAACGCTCAATAAATTTCGGGTCGGTAACGTAACCAAGCGAAATCATATTTGAAATTCTGTCCGCACATTTTAAAATCTTTGCGCGCTGGCTTCCTGTGTCAAGAATCCGTTTTAGGAACTGGCGTTTATCTTCATCCTCACGGCGAGTAACTTCCAGGACAAGCTCAAGAACTTGCTGCCCTTCATCGTCCGCATTGATTATAAGATTTTTGTCGAAGCCGGGAATATCTTCAACCGTATCGTGTATTATAGAAGCTTTCAGCAGAACCGAATCGATGTAACCGTAATCAATAAGAATCGCAAGCGTATCCATCTGATGGCGGAACATATTTCCGCCGGCGTGGCGCGCCTTTCCAATAAGAGCCGTGGCAATCTGCATAAAAGGGGCAAGATGCATATCGCTCAGTTTTTGCATTTCACTAGTTTTCATATTTTGTGAACGTTCAATTTTCATCTCATACTTAGCTTTTTTCATGCACTTGCTCCTTTTATTTTATTTTAAATTTCAGCCTTAAAGACTTTTTAAATATGAACGAAGTTTTTCGATTGCACGGAGACTTTCATTCATTCTGTCGCGCTCCTGCTGAACGATTTCTGGTTTTGCATGCTGGGCAAAACTTCCGTTCAACTTGGCTTCGCTGCGGCGTACATATTCAGATTCAGTGTCAATCTGCTTCTGGAATCTTGTCTTCAACGATTCCTTGTCAATATTTTCGTCAACAATAATAAATGCCTCAAATCCTGTTCCTACAGCGCCGATTGCTTTTTCTGGCTTTGAAGAAACGAATTCTGTCTTTGATGCGCCGACCAGAAGCTCAATCATATCAACTTTTTCCTTTGTGACTTCCGCAGGTGAATCTGGAGTTACAAGAATCGCGATATGGATTTTGCTTGCAGGATCAAGTCCACATTCTACACGCAAAGCGCGGATTTTTCCAATCAAATCTTTTAGAACCTCAAAGCGTGCGGTTACGTCCTTGTTTTCACGCTCCGCAGAATATTCAGGGTACGGAGCGTTTATAATCATTCCTGTATATTCAGAGTTAGAGACAATCTTGTTGTTTCCAGCCTGTTTTCGTGCGGCAACAATTTCCGCAACAGGAAGTTTTGAATAGATTTCTTCTGTAACAAACGGCAGATATGGATGCAAAAGCCTTAGACTTTCCTCAAGCAAATTTAAAAGAACAGAAGCCTGGCGATCTTTTTCTGCGTTGTCGCCATTTTTGAATGAAAGTTTGGAAGCCTCAACGTACCAGTCGCAGAATTCATTCCAGAAATATTCCATTATCGCACTTGCAGCGTCATTGTAGCGGTAAGACTCAAGAGCCTCGCGCGCATTTTTGGCGGCTTTATCAAGGCAAGAATAAATCCAAACATCAAGTTCTGTAAGATCTGAATCTTTCACAGGAACAATATTTCTTCCGTCAAGATTTCCCAGAAGATAGCGGCTTGCGTTCCATACTTTGTTGCAGAAACGTGAACCAAGCTTAAACGAATCCTTATCAATAAGAATATCCTGTCCCTGGGCGCACATAAATGCAAGCGTGAATTTCAACGCATCTGAACCGTAAATTTCGATAATCTCAAGCGGGTCAATTCCGTTGCCCAAAGATTTTGACATCTTTCTTCCCTGCTTGTCGCGGACAAGACCGTGGATATAAATGTCATGGAACGGAACTTTTCCTGTAAATTCAAGTGAAGCCATAATCATTCGGCTGACCCAGAAGAAAATAATATCGTAAGCGGTAACCAACGCTGAAGTCGGGAAGAAATTCTTGAAGTCCTCAGTTTCTTCCGGCCATCCAAGCGTAGAGAACGGCCAAAGCCATGAAGAGAACCAAGTGTCAAGAACATCTGGATCCTGCTGAAGTTTTTCCTTTGCGGCATGACATTTTGGACATTCACAAGGCTCTGTGCGGCTTACAATAGTTTCTCCACAAGACTGGCAGTACCAGACTGGAATTCTGTGTCCCCACCAAAGCTGACGCGAAATACACCAGTCGCGGATTGTTGTAAGCCAATGCTCATAAGTGTTTTCCCATTTTTTAGGGAAGAACTGGATTTCTCCATCTTTCCAGGCTTTTAACGCCTTGTCCGCAAGCGGCTGCATTTTTACAAACCACTGGTAAGAAAGATAAGGCTCAACAACTGTATTGCAGCGGTAACAATGTCCTACAGAATGAGTGATTTTTTCCTCGCCCTTAAAAAGTCCGGCATCCGTCAAATCCTGCAGAATAAGCGCGCGGGCTTTTTCGCAAGTCAATCCACGGTATTTTTCAGGACAATTTTCGTTCAAAGTTCCATCAGGATTCAAAAGATTTATAACTTCAAGATGATTTCTCTGCGCAACCTGCCAGTCATTCGGATCATGGGCTGGAGTAATTTTAACCATACCAGTTCCAAATTCCTTGTCAACGTAATTGTCGGCAATAATCGGAATAACGCGGTCTGTCAACGGAAGCTTTAATTTTTTTCCGACAATATCTTTGTAACGCTCATCAGAAGGATTCACAGCAACCGCTGTATCGCCAAGCAAAGTTTCCGGGCGGGTTGTTGCAACTTCAATTCTTGTAGAGCCATCAGGAGCAGGTCCGTCCGCATATTCGTACCAGATATGATACATCGCGCCGGCAGTATCCTTGTGGTCAACCTCATCGTCAGCAAGAGCCGTTCCACAACGCGGACACCAGTTCACAAGATAATGACCTTTATAAATAAGTCCGCGCTCGTACAAAGTAACAAAAACCTCGCGGACAGCCTTAGAAAGCCCCTCGTCCATTGTAAAACGCTCGCGTTCCCAGTCAGTTGAATTTCCAAGTTTCCGCTGCTGCTTCACGATTGTATCATGATGTTCCTTCTTAACCTGCCAAGTCCGCTCCAAAAAAGCGTCGCGCCCCAAATCGTTGCGGGATTTTCCTTCTTTTTTCAGCTGACGTTCAACAACGTTCTGGGTAGCAATTCCGGCGTGGTCAGTTCCAGTAATCCACAAAGTGTTGTCGCCTTTCATACGGTGGTAGCGCACAACAATATCCTGCAAAGTGTTGTTCAAACCGTGTCCCATGTGAAGAACACCAGTAACATTCGGCGGAGGAATCACAACAGAATAAACGCCAGTTTTTCCGCCACATTCCTTGCAGCCGCATTTTTCATAATTTTCATGCACAGGCGACTCTTTATCGCTTGCAGGCTTAAAATAGCCATTTTTTTCCCATTCGTTATAAATTCGGTCTTCAAAATCTTTCGGATTATAAGCTTTTTCTAGTTCAATTGCTTTCATAAGGAACTATTTTAATGAATTAGACCGTTATTTTCAATTCGTTTTTTTATGAAGGGCTCCCGCCCTACGTCTCAAACCTTCGCTTTTCGCAAGTTTCGCGCAAGCGCTCAACATCTCAATCTTCGGTTTTCGACTACCCTCCCGACACAGGACCGCGCTTCGCTGGTCGGATTTTTTAATTATTCCTTCAAACTGTTTCCTGTGTAAAGATTGTAATAACGTCCTTTTTGAGCCATCAGCGTCTCGTGGTTTCCGCGCTCAATTATTCTGCCCTGCTCAAGCACAAGAATTTCATCCGCATTCCTGATTGTAGAAAGCCTGTGCGCAATCACAAAAACAGTTCTGCCGTGCATAAGGCGATCCATTCCGTCCTGAATCAGCTTTTCTGTTCTTGTATCAACAGAACTTGTTGCCTCATCCAGAATCAGAACCGGCGGATTCGCAACAGCCGCACGCGCAATGGAAAGAAGCTGCCTCTGTCCTTGGCTCAAGCTACCACCATCGCCGGTAATCACAGTTTCATAACCGTTTTCAAGATGATTAATAAAAGAATCCGCATTTGCAAGTTTCGCGGCATTTTCAACCTGTTTTCTGCTTGCGTCAAGGTTTCCGTATTTTATGTTCTCCAGAATTGTTCCTGTAAAAAGATGCGTGTCCTGCAGAACCATTCCCAAAGATTTCCGCAAATCATTTTTTGCAATCTCGTTCAGCGGAATCCCATCGTAAAGAATTTTTCCGTTTCCGGCCGGAATATCATAAAAACGCGTCAAAAGATTTGTAATCGTTGTTTTTCCAGAACCAGTTGAACCGACAAGCGCAATTTTCTGTCCCGGCTTCGCATGAATCGAAATATCGTGAAGAACAGTTTTTTCCGCTGTATAGCCAAAATTCACGTGTTCAAAAACAACATCGCCTTTCATCGGAATAAGATGATTGTCCGCATTGTCTTTCCACGACCATTCGCCTGTGTACGCAAAACTCTGGTGGTTTCTGAACGAATTTACAAGCGTGATTCTGCCTTCGTTTGTCTCAGGAATTTCATCGATTATGTTAAAAATACGTTCCGCACCGGCAAGCGCATTCAGAATTGAATTAAAAAACTGGCTTATCATTGTTACCGGGCGGCTGAAATTTCTTGTGTACTGCAAAAACGCAGCAATCGTTCCAATGTCATGAAGCCCGAAAATCACAAAAAACGCGCCTGCAACCGAAACCAGCGCATACTGAAAATGCCCAAGATTTCCCATTATCGGACCAAGAATATTTCCGTAAGTGTTCGCGCGCGTTCCGGCCTCGCAAAGCTGGTCGTTCAGAATGTTGAATTCTTTTTTCGCTTCCTGCTCGTGGTTGAA
Source organism: bacterium (assembly GCA_963599585.1). Taxonomy (GTDB): domain Bacteria; phylum Spirochaetota; class Spirochaetia; order Treponematales; family Treponemataceae; genus Treponema_D. Next base: position 81,624 of record CAVBXG010000001.1, on the reverse strand, counting down.
AATTTTCACGACTTTCTGGCCTTCAATAAGTTCTTCTATATAACCATTTATTTTTCCAATGTTTTTCTGCTGCTCCCGGAATGCCTCCGCAGATTTTTTTCCGATTTTTATGGCGAAAATCATCATCAAAGCCAGCGTAAAAACCACAACAACCGTAAGAAGAGGCGAAAGAACCAGCATCATTGCAAAAACACCAATAACCGTAAGCAAAGACGACATAAGCTGCGGAACTGTCTGGTTCAGCATGTCGCGCAAAGTATCTGTGTCGTTCGTAAATCGGCTCATAAGTTCGCCGTGCGTATGCGAATCGTAAAAATGAATCGGGAGAGATTCCAGCTTTTTAAACAAATCCACTCGGATGCGGCACAAAAGATTTGAGCTGATGTGAAGCATAAGGCGCGCGTTCAGCCAGTTCGCAAAAACTCCGCAGACAAAAATTATCGCGACCTTTAAAAGCAGACTGAAAAATTCCTTAAAATCCGGCGTTTCCTGACCAATCAATGGAATTATGTAATTATTCAGAATCGGTTTTATTATGTAGGAACTTAAAATATCGGCAAAAGCTGAAATTATGACGCACGCAAAAACCAAAAGCCACAACGCCTTGAAGCTGCCCATGTATTTTAAAATCCGTTTTATTGTTTTCTTTGTATTTTTCGGCTTCTGAAGCCCTTTCATCTTTACAGGTGGCATTTTTTCCTCTTTTTATAAATTATGTCTGCCTTAGTTTATGTCCGCGTCGCCCATGCTGGACTGACTTTCAAAGACTTCCTTGTAGATTCGGCTGTTTTTCAAAAGCTCCTCGTGAGTTCCGCTCGCGCTTAGCTTTCCGTCATCAAGCACAAAGATTATGTCCGCATCTTTTACGGAAGAAATTCTCTGCGCGATTATGATTTTTGTGGTTTCTGGATGCAACGAACGCAACGCTTCGCGGATTCTTTTTTCTGTAGCCGTGTCAACCGCGCTTGTGGAATCATCCAGAATCAGGATTTTCGGGTTTTTTAGGAGCGCGCGGGCAATGCAAAGACGCTGTTTTTGTCCGCCGGAAAGATTCACTCCGCCCTGACCAAGTTCTGTCTCGTAGCTAGCCGGAAGATTTTTTATAAAACTGTCGGCATCGCTCGCCTTGCACGCGGAAACAATCTCCTCATCAGTCGCATTCTTGTTGCCCCATTTCAGGTTTTCCTTTATAGTTCCGCTGAAAAGCACATTCTTTTGAAGGACGACCGCAACATTTTCGCGCAAGGATTTCAAGTCGTATTTTTTTACGTCAACGCCGCCGACTTTTACAGTTCCAAGAGTCGCGTCGTAAAGCCGCGGAATCAAGGAAATCAGCGTTGTCTTTGAGGAGCCAGTTCCACCGATGATTCCAACAACATCACCGCTTTTTATGTGAAGATTTATTCCCGAAAGCACAAAATTCTCTTTCTTCTTGCTGTAGCTGAAACTTACATCTTCAAAATCGACAGAGCCGTTCCTCACCGTTTTTTCAGCGTTTTCCGGCTGCGCAATGTCTGGAACTTCATCCAGAACCTGGCAGATTCGGCTTACGCTTGCACGGGAAAGAACAAGATTCACAAAAATCATTCCGAGCATCATCAGCGACATAAGGATTTGTGTGACGTAAGTCAAAAAACTTACAAGTTCGCCGGATTTCATCGAGCCAAAAACTATCATCTTTCCGCCGAACCAGAGGGAAAAAATAATGCACGCGTACACAACAAACTGCATAATCGGCATTAAAACGATAACTATTTTTTCAGCCCTAACCTGCGCATTTTTCACATTTTCTGCGGCGTTCTGGAACTTCTCGTTTTCAAACTCACCACGGACAAACGCCTTTACAACGCGGATTGCAATAAGATTTTCCTGAACAATATTATTCATCCTGTCATATTTTTTTAACATATCTGAAAAACGCGAGTACGCCGCCGAGGAAAGAACTCCGACCGCAACAGCCAGAGCCGGAACCGCAAAAACAAAAACCAGCGCAAGCCTTGAATTAATCTTAAAAGCCATTATCGTTCCAGCCGCAAGCATAAACGGCGCGCGGAAACAAATCCGGCACAGCATCTGATAAACATTCTGGACATTCGTGACATCAGTTGTAAGCCGAGTAACCAGACTCGCAGAAGAAAAATGGTCAACGTTTGCAAAAGAAAAATCCTGAACCTTATCAAAAAGCCGACGGCGCAAATTCCTTGCAAATCCAAGAGCCGCAACAGCCCCAAAACGCGCTCCCCCTGCGCCAAAACAAAGAGAAACAAACGCGCAAAGAACCATGACCGCGCCAACTTTCAATACGTAATAAAGATTGTGCCCAGCAATTCCGACATCAATGATTTTTGCCATAAGAAAAGGGATCAGCGTTTCCATAACGACTTCGCCAATCATCACAAGAGGAGAAAGAAATGTGTTCAGCCAATATTTTTTTTCAAGACCGGAAGTAATTTTTTTAATTGTGCTCATTTTTTATTTTTCTATCTATTTTTTTATCAAATTTTTCAAGAAATCATTCCACATTTTTTCGTTCCAGTGGAATTCTTTCATAAATTTATTATCCAACATTCCAAAACCGTGCTTTCCCCATTCATAGACAGCAAGTTCTGCAGGAATATTCTTAGCCTGAAGCGCATCGTAAAGCGCAAAACTGTTTCTGTAGTCAACAATCGGGTCGTCAAGGCAGACAACAACATAAGTCGGCGGCATATTTTCCGGAATCTGAAGTTCCATTGAAAATTCATTCTTACGGGATTCCGACTGATTTTTTCCAAGCAGACTTTTTCTGCTCCAGCGGTGGGCAATCTCATCATTCATGCTTACAACAGGATAAACAGGAATGCAGAAATCCGGACGCAAGCTGACTTTATGCTGAATTCCAAGTTTTTCAAGCTCATCGTGCGACTTGGCAAAAGCTCCAGCCATTGTAACAAGATGTCCGCCTGCCGAAAAACCGATTACTCCGACTTTATTTTCGTCAATTGAATAATTTTCCGCATTTTCACGCACAAGCTGAATCGCACGCTGGATGTCCTGAAGCATCGCAGGATGATGGAATCCGTTTTCCGCGCTGCGGTAACGTAAAGTGAACGCCGTAACGCCTTTTGAGGAAAACCATTCGGCAGTCTTGTAGCCTTCGTTGTAAAGCCCAAGATGATGGTAACTTCCGCCAGGACAAATAATTACAGCCGCACCAGTATTTTTTCCCTGGGCTGGATGAACATACATTGTTGACTTATATTTTTTCATCTGAGGAACGCCGCTCCAGATGCGCACAGGAATTCCGCTTTTTGCAAACACGAGCGACGAGACAAAAAACAAAGCGATGATAAAAAGATTCTTTTTCACGCGGTAATTGTAACAGATTTGGCAAAAAATGATAAATAGGTTGAATGTCGAGTTTTTTTATTGAATCCACAAATTGAATCAGCGGGAAGAAAAAGAAAGCGGCAACCGAGCTGCTTAGTCTGCTACTTTGTACGCTCAGCATGGCGAATTGACGCGCTTTTTCTGGTAGCTGATTCAAATTCTTTCACAAAAAATAAAACTTGACATTCAAGTTAAACATAAAACCTGCGTTAGCGCTAGGAGTGGTAAAAAACGGAGTTTTTTATTGCGGAACAGCGTGGAGCAATGAAGTGAGCCGGGCGAACGAAACCACGGATATAGCGACCTGCCGCACGGCAGGGAACGCCCGGATTCTAATACGGAATTTTTAAAAGCGCGAGATTTTCAAGAATTTTTTCCATAAGCAAAAAACTTTCTTCGGTGAGCGAGGAAAAATTGTCGTGCGGCGTGTGGAACTTTCGCCAGGTTTTTGGAATCATTTTCTCCAGAAAAGATTTTTCCATTGCCGGCGGAACTTTGTGGTTCAGGATAAAATCCTCCAGCTGAGGAAAACGCACAAGATTGAACATATATTCGTTCGCCTCGTCAACAGGAAGCATTGTGATTGCGACCGCCGCAATTCCATGCGCCAAAAATCCCGCATTGTCGCTGTACGGAACTGGCAGGGAAACAAACTTTCCGTTGCAGGAAGAACGCAAAATCTGGGAAATCCTTGATTCCAGAGAAAAAAAATTGCCCCGGAATTTTTGCCCCGCATTTTTTGGAATAAAACTTTTTGAAAGAACCGGAACTGATCCGCGGCCCACACAGTCAAAAACGTAGACATCATCGTCAACGATGTTCAGACGCTTAAAAACGTTTGCAAGTCCGAAAGCCCCCTGCGAAGAAACAGAAGCCGCCAGCGGTTGGGATTTCGATTGAGACTGAAAGTGAGCCTGTGAATGGGGCTGGGATGCGGAAAAATCCTGTTTTCCAGATGCGATTTCCTCTCCGTCCGTAAAAATAAGCCTGATGTTGTGCTGGATTCCGCTATTAAAAAGCCGGACCGCCCAGTTCATAAGGGAAAAAACTGAAGAAGTATTGTCGTTTGCGCCGGGACTTCCGGGAAAAATATCATAGTGCGCAATAACCGTTTTTATTTTAAAGAGCGGACTGTACGATTCTTTTGGAAAAACAACGTAAATGTGCTCGTGTCCGTCAATCGGCATAACGGCAGTTTTTACTCCGCGCGCGGAAAGCCAATTTAAAATAAAATCGCGGCGGTTTGTCTGCGGCTCAAGGAATTTTTTGTAGTCTTCTCCCAAATACATGGCAAAATTATAGCACAAAACACAGAAAATTGAAATTTGCTGGCGTTCGCTGATAGCGCAAATGTCGAGTTTTTATTCTGAATCCATAAATTGAATGAGCGGGAAAAAAAAGAAAGCGGCAACCGAGGTATTCTGAGCGATAGCAAGCAATTTTTGAAGAAAATTGCGCAGTCTGATACTTTGTACGCTCAGCATGGCGAATTGACGCGCTTTTTCTGGTAGCTTATTCAATTTCTTTCACGAAAAATAAAACTCAAAGGTTGGCTATCAAACTGTCATTAAACTTAAACCTTGATTTTAGCAAACCAACTCATTATCTTTTTAGTATGTCGTTATTTTTAGTTTTAGCATTTTTGTTTTGCGTAGGCAGCATGATTGGCTGGTCAATTGAAGTAATCTACAGGCGTTTTTCTCCATTAAAAGGCGTTGAAAAAAAATGGGTGAACCCCGGATTTCTGACAGGCCCCTATCTTCCGATTTATGGGCTTTCCCTGATTGTCCTGTTTCTTCTTTCCCAAATTGATGTTTCGTTTATCCAGAATCCGACCTTGCAAAAAATCGTCCTGTTTGCGCTCATGGCGCTCGCAATCACTGCGTTTGAATACGTTGCCGGACTGATTTTTATAAAAGGAATGAAAATTATGCTTTGGGACTACCGCAGCCAATGGGGAAACATCCAGGGAATCATCTGCCCGCTTTACACTTTTTTCTGGTGGATTTTGAGCGCGGTTTATTATTTTCTTATCCATCCGCATATTGAGGCGTGGCTTTATTGGTTCACAAACCACATTTCGTTTTCATTTGTGATTGGTTTTTTCTACGGAATTTTCGCAGTTGATCTTTTCAGTTCTTTTCAGGTTATGGCAAAAATCAGAAAATTCGCAAAAGAAAACAAGATTGTATTCAGAATCGAAAACTACAAGAATCACCTTCAGCAAAAGCGCGAGGCGCAGAAAGAAAAATTCCGCTACCTTCTTACTTACAAGGCGGAAAAAAATCTTGCGGAAAGCCTGAAAGAATATCTTGAAAAAGTGCGCGGTCAGAAAAGCAAATAACTACTTTGAAGAAAGTGCCTGGACGATTGCATAGACGCAGTCGCCGGCTCTTTCGATTTTTCTTACAATATCCATATATTGAAGTTCAGTTTTAACATCGCCGCCGGTTTCAATTCGTTTCCGGCTTGATTTCTGAAGTTCTTTCTTGGTCTTATCGATTTTGTCCTCAATTTCAGCGGACATATTTCTTTCATCATCCGAAATTCCAAGCGCAATAAAAGTGCAGGCCTGCTCATAAAAAATTCTTACCTGCTCAAGATACGCAAGAAGTTTACGGACCCGTCCTGAGCCCTGCATGATATTTTTTTCGGAAATATATTTTGCAACCGTATGCATCATTGAACAGCACTCATCGCTAAGATCCTCAATGCTCTGCGTCACGTGGATAAGCCGCGAATAATTCTGCCGGTCGTTATGGTTCGCGTTGTCAAGGCGTGAGCAAATCTGCAGAAAATGCGAAATCGAGCCGTTCATTTCATCAACATACGCTTCTTCGGCAGTGATTTTTTCCGCAAAACTCTGCGCTTCATCAGCATCACAAGTTATGCTCTGGGCAATCAAATCAAGCATTCCCATAACTCGGCTTGACATTTTTGCAATCTCTTTTTGCATCTGGAACGAATAGACATCCGCGGAAATATGGTCTTTTGGCAAAATTACAGGAAGTTTGTAATGCAAATCCTCTTCTTTCTGAGAAGATTTTATAAATTTCTGTGCAAGAAGAGCAATCTGATTCACAAACGGCAGGAAAATCAGCGTCGCACAAAGATTAAAAACCGTGTGAAGCATCGCGATATGCGTTGTGATATTCGAGGCAGGAGTTCCCGGAATCAAAAAATCAACAAAACGCAGGAACGGCTCAAAAAATGTAAGCGCAATCAAAGTTCCAGTAACATTAAACGCAACGTGAACCGCCGCAGTACGCTTTGCATTTATATTCGCATTGAAAGAAGACATTACCGCATCAACAGTAGAACCGATATTGCTTCCAAGGACAATTGCCGCCGAAAGTTTCCAGGTAAGAGAGCCGTTTGCAGCCATCGCAAGCACAATCGCCGTCATTGCGGAAGAAGAATGAATCAACGCTGTAAAAACCGCGCCAATCAGAACTCCGAGCAAAAGCCCGAAAACACCAATATCCGTAAGTTTCTGGATGAACTTAATTGCCACAGGACCAAGCTGCATAGAATCTTTTAAAAGCCCAAGACCCATGAACAAAATCGCAAAGCCCATAAAACAGTACGCAAAATTATGAATTTTCAGCTTCTTAAAATATTGAAGAATAAATCCAAGCCCAAAAAGCGGAACAGCCGCCGCCTCCATGCTGAATGAAAATCCAAAGAACGAGACAATCCACGCTGTAACCGTTGTTCCGATATTCGCGCCGAAAATGATTCCAATCGCCTGCGTCAACGAAAGAATTTCCGCGTTCACAAAACTGACGACCATTACAGTTGTCGCCCCAGAAGATTGGATTATCGCAGTAACCGCAAATCCTGTCAAAACCGCGGAAAACCTGTTTCCCGTTATTTTTCCAAGAAGAGTCTGAAGGCTGCTGCCCGCCCCTTTCTGAATACCGTTAGAAAGCATGTCCATTCCAAAAAGAAGAAGACAAAGCGCACCGGCAAAACTTAAAATCTGTCCAATAAAATTTAAAACCAATTGATTAACCTTAAAAAATTCAGCAAAGTCTTTATATGAAAAGAATATACATAGGAAACCTTAATTTCAAGACCACAGAAGAAAATCTTACAGAAAAATTCGCACAATTCGGCGAAATAACCTCGGTAACAATCATAAAAGACAAGACAAGCGGACTTTCAAAAGGATTCGGTTTTGTTGAAATGCCAAACGACGATGAGGCGGAAAAAGCAATCGCCGGCTTAAAGGGAAAAGACATTGACGGGCGCAAAGTTCGCGTCTCAATCGCAGAAGACAAGCCAAAAAGACGCGCTTCTTATTGAAAAAAGCACTTTTTAAAAGTAAACTTATCTATCGCAAAAACTAATTATTTATGGAGTTTATATGTCAACACCACTGGAAGAATATCTTTCATCATGCAACGGAAAACCGAATGCAGCAATGTGCTCTTATGTAGCAAACCTTCAGCAGGTTGCCGCAGTAGGACCGGAAATCGCCGCATCTATTGTAAACGAGCTTGAAAATCAGCGCAGCCACCTGAAACTTGTTGCTTCTGAAAACTACTGTTCACTCAATGTTCAGGCCGCAATGGGAAACCTTTTAACAGACAAATACGCTGAAGGTTACCCGGAACACCGTTACTACGGCGGCTGCGTAAACATCGACGCAGTTGAAAACACAGCCGCACGCGAAGCTGAAAAACTTTTTGGCGCGGAATACGCTTACGTTCAGCCTCATTCAGGCGCGGACACAAACCTTGTTGCATACTGGGCAATTCTTTCCGCAAAGATTGAAACTCCAACACTTGAAGAACTTGGCGTAAAATCATTGAACGATTTGACCGCTGAACAGTTTGATATGCTCAGAAAACGTTTTGGGAATCAGCGTCTTATGGGACTTGACTATTCCTGCGGCGGACACCTTACACACGGCTACAGAATGAATGTCTCTGCCCGGATGTTTGAAAGCCATCCTTACGGCGTTGAAAAGGACACAGGACTTCTTGACTACGACAAAATTGAAAAGCAGGCAATGGAAGTAAAACCGCTTATTTTGCTCGCAGGATATTCGGCTTACCCAAGAAAAATAAATTTCAGAAAATTCCGCGAGATTGCAGACAAATGCGGAGCAGTTCTTATGGTTGACATGGCTCACTTTGCCGGTCTTGTCGCAGGAAAAGTTCTTACAGATGATTTTGATCCTGTAAAATGGGCTGACATTGTCACAACAACAACCCATAAGACTTTGCGCGGTCCACGCGGCGCATTGATTCTCTGCAAAAAGGAATACGCTGACTACGTGAACAAAGGTTGCCCTATGGTTTTAGGCGGACCTTTAGGACACGTAATGGCGGCAAAGGCAATCGCTTTAAAAGAGGCGAACACACCTGCTTATCAGGAATACGCAAAAAATGTTGTAAAAAATGCGCAGGCACTTGCGGAATCCTGCATGGCTCTCGGAATGCCGCTCCAGACTGGCGGAACAGACAATCACCTTATGCTTGTTGATGTTACAGTCTACGGTCTTACAGGAAAACAGGCAGAGGCAGCTCTGTTCAACTGCGGAATCACGGCAAATGCGAACGCACTTCCTTACGACAAGAACGGCGCATGGTGGACTTCTGGAATCAGAATCGGAACTCCGGGACTTACAACTTTGGGCTTTGACACAAATGATATGAAAGAAGTCGCTTCAATCATTGATTTTGTTCTTAAAGGCACAAAACCTGGACTCACAAAAGACGGAAAACCTGCAAAAGGCAAAATCAGCCTTGATCCTAAAGTTCAGGAAGAAGCTAAAAACCGCGTGAACAAATTGCTTTCAGCTCATGTTCTTTACCCGGAACTTGATCTGGACTTCCTTAAAAAAGAATTTGTAAAATAATTCTGAATACGCATAAAAAAATCCCCTGCCGGCTTTTTGTTCTCTTTAAAAATAGCGAACTTTACTTGCAGCAGGGGATTTTTTTATTTTTCCGGCTCGTCCAAATCTTCTTTTAAATCAGAATCCAACTCTGAATCTGCATCAGACGAAAACAGATTTTTTTCAAGGAATTTGAAGAACGAATCCTTCACCTTGTTTCCAGTGCTGTCCGCCTGATCAACAATCTTTTTTGTATCTTTTTCAACTTGTCTTGAAGTTTCCTTCAGCTCGTTTTTTGTGGTTTCAATCTGCTTCTTAAATTTTTCCTTGGTTTCTGCTATAAGCCAAGAATTATATTCAGAGTGAGCTTTCTTGCATTTTTCCGGCATAGGAACATTCGTGTATTCAGAACATTCCGTCAGTTTATGGGTTCTTTTGTTGAATTTGCACGCAAAAACACCAGAAATCCCGGCAATCAAGAACAAGCCAACGCAAACAATTTTTTTCATCATATAAAACTCCGTAAGATTTATTTTTCAGCGACTGTAAGATTCACAAGCCAGCGTTCCTTTTTCAGCCAGAAATGGGCAATAACGGCTTTCGCAACATCGCTGAGTTTCACAATCGCATACATCTCAATCGGACCAAGCTTTGTCAGGAAAGTAAGAAGCAACATTCCGCCGATGAACAGAATATTCGCAACTGTATCGCAGATAGCTCCCATAGTCGTGTCGCCGCCAGTCCTTGAAACCGCATACTGACCATTCAAGAACGCCCACAGCGGAAGATATGCCGCCGCAACAATTATAAGCTGTTTTGCAATTTTTTGCGCCTCAGGAGTAAGATTTTTAAAGACAAATGGAACAATTCCTGTTGTGCAGAAGCCTATCAGCATAAAAATCACGCCAAAAATTGTTGCTCCTGTCAGAACCCAATTCTTGCATTTGCGAGCCTCCTCGATTTTTCCAGCTCCAAGTTCCTGCCCCAGAATAACGCTTGCGGCTGTAACAATTCCACTAAAGCAGATAAAAAACAGATTCGCAACAACAAATCCGCCTGCCATTCCACTTACAATCTCGGCACCGCCACGAGTATTGTAAAGCGCATTTGAAAGAGTTTCTGAGAAAGCCCAGAAAAGCTCGGAATACAAAATCACAAGAGATTTTGCAAAAATACTTCCAAAAAGCTTAAACTTTATAAAGAAAATCTTAAACGGATTGAACATAAAAGGCGGTCGTTTTGCAACACAATACGAAATGAAAAGCAAAAGTTCAACGCCGCGCGCAATGACAGTCGCATATCCAGCACCGGCAACTTCAAGGCACGGAGCACCAAGATTTCCATAAATCAAAAGCCAGTTAAAGAATGTGTTCACCAAAGTCGCAATCGAAGAAATTATCAACGGAACTTTTACAATTTCAATATCGCGCAGTGAAGAAGCAAAAGACTGCGCAAAAACCATGAAAAACCATGAAAGCGCAACCGCACGCGAATAAATCTGCGCCTGATCAAGAATCTGCGGAGCATCCGTGTTGATTGTAACCATCACGCCAAAAAGTTTTCTTGGGGCAATAAACGAAACAACCGTATATGCAAGCCCGAAAATTCCTGTAACAAGAATCTTGAACCTCAAAGTCTGCTGCATTCCCTCTTTGTCGTTCGCACCTTTAAACTGGCTCATAAAAATTCCGGCGGAAAGACAGACTGTGTTCACTAAAATAAGAAAAAGAAAATTAATCTGCCCAGCAACATTTACACCGCTCATTTTTACGTCGCCAAGCCCGGCAACCATAAAATTATCAATCAAAGAAACCAGATTCTGAATCAAAAGCTGAAGCATTACCGGAATTGCTATTTTTATCGCACGCTTATAAAATTCAGCCGTACCTAAATATTTATGTTCCATACATCTCATAAAAAAGAAATCCCCCTTGATTTCGCTTTCATGCTGGATTCTATCAACAAGTAAAATAGTATTTCAATATGTACTACTATCCATAACAAAAAATTATCATCTTTTTTATGGCTTTTGCAAGAATAGTTTTTATCCAAGTTTAAGCATCAATTTCGGATGCAAGATGATGAACAATAAAATCCCTGCGTTCCGGCGTATTTTTTCCCATATAGAATTCAAGGACTTTCGGAACATTTTTCAAAGCCTGGACTGTAACCGGCGTAAGATGCATTCCAACATCCTCGCTTTCGCCTTCCTTGCGCTCCCGGATGAACATTCCGAATTCGTCACCGTTGATTTCACCCAGTCCCTTGAATCGCGTTGTCTCGCAGTCTTTTCCAAGTTCCTTCTGGGCTTTGTCGCGGCTTTCCTCTGAATAGCAATAAATCGTCTTTTTCTTGTTTCGCACGCGGAAAAGCGGAGTTTCAAGGATAAAAACGTGCCCTGTAAGCACAAGCTCCTCAAAATAAAGCAAAAGATATGTCATCACAAGATTCCGGATGTGGAATCCGTCGTTATCGGCATCGGTCGCAATGATGATTTTGTTGTAGCGCAAATCCTCAACATCTTTCTGCACGCCAAGACTTAAAGTGAGATTTTTCAATTCCTCGTTTTCAAAAAGCGCAGTTTTTTTCCGCCCGAACATATTTTCCGGCTTTCCGCGCAAACTGAAAATCGCCTGAACAGAAACATCGCGGGAATTAACCATCGAACCGGTCGCAGAATCTCCTTCCGTAATAAAAATCATTGAATTCGCGCCTTTTTCGCCATCCTGGAGATGGTAGCGGCAATCCAAGAGCTTGTGGATTTTTAGCGTTGCCGAGCGTTCCGCCTCGCGGATCTGTTTTGCGGTAACATTATTTATCTCGTCGCGGGCTTTCATGTTGCGGATGATTTTTTCTTCAAGGGCGTTTGCAATTTCAGGATTGTGGCGAAGCCAGTCATCAACGGCAAGCTGAACTTCCTGGATTATCGGCTGGCGGATTTCAACATTTCCAAGCTTGTTTTTTGTCTGGCTTGTGAACATCGGGTTATCAATTCCGATTTTTAAAGCAACAATCAGCCCGGAAGAGACATCTTTCTCATCGTATTCTTTCTTGAAAAAAGAATTAACGCCGCGCGTAAAACCGTCCAAAAATGAAGTAACGTGCGTTCCGCCATCCTCTGTAACCTGACCATTTACAAATGAATAAATCACTTTGTCCAGGCTTGCTGTATGCGTAAGAACAAAATCGATATTTCTGCCTTTATAGCTGAACAACTTGTAGAGCGATTTTTCCGCGCCGTCCATCTCGTGAGAAATCAAATCCTCAAGACCTTTCTCGCTCACAAAAACTTTGCCATTGCAGTAAATCTGTAGCCCCGGATTAAGGTACGCGTAATACCAAAGGCGTTTTTCAATCATCTCCATATTATAGGAAAATTTTCCGAACATCTCGTGGTCGGGAACAAATTCAAGATAAGTTCCATTTTTTACGCCCGGCTTTGCGGCTCCAGTTTTAGAAGATTTTTTTACGCCGCGCTCATATTCAACAACGGCCATTTTCCCGTCCCGAATTGAAGCAGCCCTGAAATATGAAGACAAAGCGTTTGTCGCCTTGATTCCAACGCCGTTCATACCGATAGCCTGTTTAAAGACTGAATTATTATATTTTGCGCCGGTATTAACGTCGCTCACGCACTGCTCAAGTTTTCCCAGCGGAATTCCACGCCCATAGTCACGGATTTTTACGCGACCTTCCTCTGTAATCTGAATATCAATCCTGTCGCCAAAGCCTTGCGAAAATTCATCAACGGCATTGTCAATTCCTTCTTTTAAAAGAATGTAAATTCCGTCATTTTCGTTTGTTCCATCACCCAACGAACCAATGTACATTCCAGGTCTAAGCCTGATATGCTCAAGACCTTCCAAATGAAGAATGCTGCTTTCATCATATACAGCAGTTTTCTGCTTAACGGCAGTTTTTTTTGTCTTAGTTTCCTCACCCATAATGTATAGTATAAAGGCAGACAAAAACTTTTACAAGAACATAAAAAAAGCGGACACCAAAAAGCGTCCGCTTCTGAATTAGGCAAAAGATTTATTTTGCAAAAGTCGCAATAAACACACCAGCCGCAATCGCAGTTCCGATTACGCCAGAAACATTCGGTCCCATGGCGTGCATCAAAAGGAAGTTCATCGGGTCGTATTCCTGACCAAGCTTGTTTGAGACACGAGCCGCCATTGGAACAGCAGAAACACCAGCCGAACCGATAAGCGGATTGATTTTCTTTCCTTTTGGAAGGAAAAGATTCATAAGTTTAGCCATAAGAACTCCGCCTGCAGTTGCAACAGCAAACGCAACAAGACCAAGAAGGATAATTCCTATTGAACGGCCATTGATAATTTTTTCTGGAGTCATCTGGCTTCCGACACCAAGAGAAAGAAGAATTGAGACAATGTTCATCATCTCATTTTCCATAGTCTTGGAAAGTCGTTCTGCAACTCCGCACTGCTTAACAAAGTTTCCGAATGCAAGCATACCGATAAGAGGCGCAGCCGCAGGAAGCAAAAGAATTGTTACAGCCAAAAGAACAAGCGGGAACAAGAGTTTTTCTGCCTTTGAAACAGGACGAAGCTGTTCCATACGGATTTCGCGCTCGTGCTTTGTTGTAAGGGCGCGCATAATCGGCGGCTGAATCATAGGAACAAGAGCCATGTAAGAATAAGCCGCAACTGCGATTACAGCCATAAGCTCCGGCGCAAGTTTTCCAGAAACGTAAATTGAAGTAGGACCGTCCGCACCGCCGATAATCGCAATCGCGCAAGCCTGAAGAATATTGTAGTCAAAAACTCCAGGAATAAGGTTCAACAAAGAAACGCCGAACAATGTAAAGAACACGCCGAACTGAGCCGCGCCGCCAAGCAATGCCATTTTCGGGTTTGCAATAAGCGGACCGAAATCAGTCATCGCGCCGATTCCCATAAAAATCAGCATAGGGAAGAATTCGTTTCCAACTCCGGCGTTGTAGATAATGTTCAACATTCCATCAGGGGCATTTCCCATACCGGCTCCAGGAATATTCACAAGAATTGTGCCAAATCCAATCGGAATAAGAAGAAGCGGCTCAAATCCACGCCCTGCGCCAAGATAGACAATAAGAAATCCGATTGCAATCATCAAAAGATACTGCCAGCCTGGAGCTGTCTTTGCGAAAACATTATCGCCTTCGCTTTTTCTAGCTTCCTCAGCAGCCTCTTCAGCCTGAGCCGCGGCAATTTCCTCTGGAGTTTCTGTGTGAATCATCTTGTAGATGCCAGTTGTATGCCACAAATTACTAAAGAACGAGCCGACAGAAATATCGTGTTTTCCATTCCAGTTTTCTGTTCCTGGAATAACTCTTTCCATGCCTGAAGGTTCTTCAGCAACCGCCGCCGCATCCTGAGCAAAAACTTTTGTTCCAATAGACACAACGGAAGCAGCCGCCATAATCACAAGCATGATAAAAGCAATTTTTCTTGTATCAGTTTTTGTATTATTAAGCATTATGTTCCTCGAAAAATAACTTTAGCGATACATCATCCTACTGAACTTCAGCAAGAGTCTGACCATTTGCAACCTGAGAACCTGTCGCAGCAACAAAATGAATTTTTCCAGCCGCAGGAGATTTTACTTCAAGTTCCATTTTCATAGATTCAAGAATCACAACTGTATCGCCCTTGTTTACAGAAGCACCTTCCGCAACTGCATATTTAAGCAAAGTTCCTGCAACAGGTGAAGAAACTGGAGTTCCAGCCCCAGAAGCAACAGGAGCCGCCTGAACCGGCTCTGCCTTTGCAGCAGGTTTAGCAGGAGCGGCCGGAGCAGCAGAAACGCCGCCAATTGAACCAAGAGACTGACCAGCAGTAACCTGACTTCCCGGCTGAACAGAGAATGAAACAATTCCATCAGCAGGTGCTTTTACCTCAAGCTCCATTTTCATAGATTCAAGGACAATTACAGTGTCGCCACGTTTTACAGAAGCTCCAGAATCAACAGCATAGCGTAAAAGTGTTCCTGCAACTGGTGAAGGAATTTCTGTTCCGCCAGTAACAACCGGTGCGGCGGCAGGAGCCGGATTAGCCGCTGGAGCAGCTCCAGGTTTTCCGAACGCAACATTGTAAGAAGTTCCGTTTACATTGATATTTCCTTTTCCGTCAGAAGTTACATTGTAAGAAGTTCCGTTCACGTTGATTGAATAAGAACCGCCGTTAGAAGCTGACTTTGGAGCAGAAACTTCTTTCTTTGCGCCGAATGCTGTCTCAGCATCAATAGGACCTTTTGAACGTTCAGCGAAGAATTTCGGGGCAACATTCGGGAACATCGCATAAGTAAGAGCGTCCTCATCAGAACCGTTGCCACCGTTTTTCTTTGACTCCTCAAGCATTTTGTCCCACTCAGGAGCGATAAGGTCAGCAGGGCGGCAAGTAACAACTTTATCCATCTTGTTCTGCTCAAGTGCTTTTTTAACCAAATCCGCATTTGGCTCAGCAGGAAGTTTTCCAAATCGTCCAACAAGAAGATTTCTAAAGTCCTGGGTCATTGTTGTATAACGGCCCATAAGAACGTTCATTACAGCCTGAGTTCCAACAATCTGTGAAGTTGGAGTTACAAGCGGAACATAACCCGCATCCTTGTGAACGCGTGGAAGTTCTGCCAAAACCTCATCCATCTTGTCGCCCGCGCCCTGCTGCTTAAGCTGATTTTCAAGGTTTGAAAGCATACCGCCAGGAACCTGTGAAACAAGAATACGTGTGTCAGCTCCAAGGAATTTAGACTCAAGTGAAGCATAGTGCTTTCTGATTTCGCGGAAATAAGCCGCAATCTCAAGAAGAGCCTTTGTGTCAAGTTCAGTGTCCATGTCAGTGCCTTTAAGCATCTCAACAACAGTTTCTGTAGGAGAATGAGAAGTTCCCATTGACATAGAAGAAATTGCAGTGTCAAGGATGTCAGCTCCAGCTTCCGCAGCCTTAAGCAATGTAGCAACAGAAAGACCAGTTGTGGCATGAGAATGGATTTCTACAGGAAGATCAACCTTTGACTTGATAGCCTTTACCAAATCATAGGCAACGTAAGGCTTCAAAAGACCAGACATATCTTTGATACAGATTGAATCCGCACCGAAATCCGCATAAGTTTTTGCAAGCTCAGCATATTTTTCAATTGTATGGTATGGAGTTACCGCGTAAGAAATTGCCATCTGAACATCAACGCCAGATTTTTTCGCGGCTTTTGTTGCACGCTCCATGTTGCGAGGATCGTTGCAGGCATCAAAAATGCGGAAACAGCCGATACCGTTCTTTGCGGCTGTCTCAACGAATTTGTCTACAACATCATCCGCATAGTGTTTGTAGCCAAGAAGGTTCTGCGCGCGGAGCAGCATCATAATCTTGTTGTTCGGAAGAGCAGCGTGCAATTTTCTAAGGCGTTCCCAAGGATCTTCATTCAAGAAGCGGATGCAAGAGTCATAAGTGGCACCGCCCCATCCTTCAATATATTTATAACCGATTTTATCAAGCATTGGACATGCAGGAAGCATATCTGCTGTTGTCATACGAGTTGCGTGAAGCGACTGATGCGCATCACGGATTACAAGTTCAGTAATTCCTACTTTAGCCATTTTAATTTTTACCTCTTATAAGTTAGTTGTTTTCTTTTTCGTGAACCGCCATAGCGATTGCGGCAATTATTGCCTTTTTGTCAACAGCATTATTTGCAGCCGCAGGAACAGGTTTTGCAACAGCCTTTACAGCTGCTTTTGCGGCAGGTTTAACTTCGTCTTTATCAAGCTTGAGCGCATGAACAACACAGCGAAGAACATTCATACATACAATCAAGATGATTATAAAAGCGAATACAACAGCCATACCCAGCAAAGTCAAAAGACCGCTCTGCCCGAGCATCTGAGAAATTGTCATATATCCTCCTGAAATTAGGACTATTTTGAAAAAACAAAATATTTCTTAAATTATAAAAGAATCTGACCTATTTTTCAATAAATCGTGATATAATCAGTTACTAAATTATGAGCATTTTTAACATTTTATTTTTGGTTTTTACAGCACTTTTCATTGCAAGCGCAATTCTGGAAATCATCGGTTACCATAAAAAAATCAATCTTATGGAATACATCGCAAATCCGTGCCTGTACGTTTTTCTGCTTGCGGCATGGCTTATGGTTCTTATTCCGCTGATTCCGGATTCGCTGAACATTCTGATTTTTGTTTCCGCGGCAGTTGTTTTTGGGCTTACAGGAGCTTGCCTTCAGTTTTTGCCAAAAAAAAGAAAAAACGTAATAACAAGCGCGATATTTTTTATAGCGAGTTTTTTGTGCTACATAATGCTCATCCAGCCATCGTTCAGACTTTTTAGCCTGCCGGCATGGATTTCCGCAATAATTTTCCTGATTTATGTGGCAATGTTTGTTCTATATTATATTTTTGTAATCAAAAGAAGAAATGTTGTAAAAACCATTGGAATCGCCTTTTTTATGATTCCGCTGATGATTCTGCATTACGGCTCGATTCTTACGCTTTTTGGTCAGCCACGGCTTTATTCCGCGCTGCTTTTTGTCGGATGCACAATTTTTATTGCCGCGCAGGCTCTGATTGTAAAAGGATTTTTTATAAAGGCGAGTTCAAAGGACCGGATTTTCAGGATGATTTTATACATTGCCGGACAATTTTTTGTTACCGCAGGATTTTCTCTGATGGTAGTCTGAGATTTGGGGATAAAAACAGAAGTTGAAAAATCCTCCTGCGCGGGATTGTAACCGCTTGCCGCAGGCAAGTTGCGAAGCGCAAGCGTAGCAATGCAGGCGAATGCCGCAACGGTGAAAAGCCCGTTGCGGTGGTATTTTGCGCCCGAGAAAAGAAGATTAGAACAAATCTTTCATTGTGTAGAGCGCGCCTTTTTTTAGAGTTCCGGTTTTTACGGCATTTGAAAGTTTTTCCAGCGCGTGAACTGCTCCAACGGCAAAACCTTCGCGGCTGCGTGCGCGGTGAGTGATTTCAATTGTGTCCGCCTTGCTGTCAAAAAATACTGTGTGGGTGCCGGGAATTGAGCCACAGCGTGTTGAAGAAACATGGAGCTGCTCTGGCTTTGGCTTTTCGTGGAACGCGTCCGTAACAATTTCTGTTTTCTTTTTTGTGTTTGCAAGAATTGTTTCCGCGATTGTCAACGCTGTTCCAGACGGGCTGTCCGCCTTCTGGTTATGGTGAGCCTCCCAAGTCGCGATGTCATATTCCGGCCACTGATCCATGATTCTTACGGCTTCGGCAACGATTTTATAAAGCATATTCACGCCAATTGAAAAGTTTGAGGAAGTCATTATTGTTCCGCCGCAGTCCGCGGCAAGTTTGTTCACCTCGTCGTATTTGTCGTTCCAGCCGGTTGTTCCAACAACAACTGGAAGCCCGAGCGACAAAAGCACCTTTATGTTGCCCATTACGGCTGTCGGGTGGCTGAATTCAATAACGCCTTCCGCACCGCTCGATTTTACCGCACGCGCAACAGCATCGTAGTCGCCGGCAGGAACTTTTACGGTTGCGTCCGCTGAAACAACGTCAACGGTCGCGACAATCTCGTGTCCAAGGTTTTTAGCACACTCAGCAATCATGTGCCCCATTTTTCCATATCCAACAAGTGCAATTTTCATTTCTATATTTCCTTTTAAATAAAAAATCCGGCCTAGCCGAAATATGCCTTGTGCAGAATCTGCACTGTCCGGTCGGCTTCGTCGTCGTTCACAATAAAGCTTATGTTCACTTTTGAGGCACCCTGGCTTATCATCTGAACATTGATTCCCTCATCCGCCAAAGCGTCAAAACCGCTCGCAAGAATCGCGGAAGAATGTTCAACATCGCAGATAACAGTTATAATCGCGCGCTCGCGGCGGACAGAAACATCGCACGCCTTGCCCAAATCCTGCACCAGACCTTCAAGTTTTTCCTTTCCGCTTACAGTGCAGGAAACAGAAACTTCAGAAGTCGCAATCACATCAATACACACATTCCACTTTAAAAAATTATTGAAAATATGCGCCAAAAAACCAGCCGCACCAAGCATACGGTTAGAAACCATATCAATAACCTGCACATGCTTTACAGAAGTAATCGCGCAGACCGGCGGAACTTTTCCGCTGTGATTCTCAACAATTATCGTGCCCTTGCTTTCTATATTGTAAGAATTCTTTACCCGAACCGGCGTTCCACTTTTTCTGACCGGAACCATCGAGCGCGGATGAAGAACCTGCGAGCCGAACATCGCAAGCTCCTGCGCCTCCTCGTAAGTAACTTCAGGAACAGGCTTCGCCTCTTTCACAACACGCGGGTCAGTCGTAAGAATTCCGTCAACATCCTTCCAAGTCTGAACTTCCTCCGCATTCATCGCCGCGCCAATCATTGTGGCAGTCAAGTCCGAACCGCCGCGGCCAAGCGTTGTTATAATTCCACGCTTATCTTTCGCAATAAAACCAGTCACAATCGGAATTGCGTTGTCCGCCCCTTCATCGTAAGCGCCCAAATGCTGCGGAATATTTTCCCACACCTCATCCAGAAGCTCCGCCGCCATATAGTTTGAATCGCTAACAAAACCAATATCCCACGCATCATAGAATTTCGCGTCAATCCCCTGGCTGTTCAGGTAAGCCGCCATCATCCTTACGGACATACGCTCGCCAAAAGAAACAAGATAATCCCGCGACCTTTTGCTGATTTCCTTCAGCATAGAAATTCCAGTCAAAAGCTGCTTCAGTTCCGCCAAAAGCGACTCAATCGTGTCAATATTTATTCCAAGCTCTTTCGCAGTATCCTCGTGAAGTTTTGCCACACCGGCAACATCAACAGTTCCAGTAACCGCCAAATCCGCAGCCGCCAAAAGATGGTCAGTCGTGTCGCCCATCGCGCTAAGAACAACAACCGGGCGTTTTTCCTTATAAGCCTTGATAATCGAGGCAACATGCTTAATTCTTTCTGCATTGGCAACTGAAGAGCCGCCGAATTTCATAACTATCATATAAATAAAATACACATTTTTGTATATTTATGCAATTTCATTTTAAGATTAAGGGCGCAAATTCCATCCGCAAACCGCACTTCCAGGGCCCGCTAACGCTTGGTCTCGCTCCGCTCGCCTTGCTCCGCAACCCTTCCACCACGGCGCAAAAGGCTCCGCCAACCCACCGCGGCCCCGCAAATAATTAATTGGCGCAAATATCGAGTTTTGTTAATCTAGCCCAAATATCAAGTTTTTGTCTGAATCAACAAAACCCGATATTTGCCCTAATTTTCATTTTTTTCTATTAAAACCGCATTTTTTCTGCTATATTTAAATCATGTTCAAAGAAGCCATTCCTGTT
This sequence comes from bacterium, assembly GCA_963599585.1. Classification (GTDB taxonomy): domain Bacteria; phylum Spirochaetota; class Spirochaetia; order Treponematales; family Treponemataceae; genus Treponema_D. The sequence goes on along the minus strand of CAVBXG010000001.1, from coordinate 61,075 downwards.
TTGTATAAAAAAAATTGCGCCGTAATCCAAGAATTTGAAGGCGACAAAATCGTTGTGAAATTCCAGGTTTCACCAGCAACGCCGACCGGCAAAAAAGCCCAGTACGCAACGCAAAAAGTCCGCGAAAAAGACATAATCGCGCTTTCAGAAGAACCTTGCAGTTCGCTGGAAAAACTTCTATCATTCTCAGACGCAAAAATCCCTGAACAAATAAAAGAGGCGCACGAGCTGCTTTTAAGCGACGAGTCAACTGCCGCCGCGGAAATAACTTTTTCAGAACTCACAGAAATTATCCGCGGAGCTTGCGTCCCGGACGAAAGCTGGTTTCTGTTCAGCACGCTAACAGATTCTGTGGAATTCGCGCTTTCAGAAGATGCGCTAAAATCAGGAAAAATAATTTTTACTCCGCGGAATCAGGAGCAAATCAACGCAATAAACAAAAAAAACTACGAAAAAGAGCATGAACAAGAAATCCACGATGCATTCATTGAACGCCTGAAACAGCGAAAACTCAATCTGCCGGAAGATGCAAAGTTCATGGCGGAAGTGGAAAATGTCGCGCTCTGCAAAACCGAAAAATCAAAAATCATGGTTGAGGCAGGTGTTACGCAAAGCCCGGAAAAAGCGCATAAGCTTTTAATAGACACAGGAATCTGGGACATCACAAAAAACCCTTATCCAACGCGCTACGGACTTTCAATGGTCAGCGCAAAAGAAGGACTTGGAACTCCGCCGCAGGAAGAACGCCTTGAGCTTGAGCAAGTCGCCTACGCAATCGACAACGCCTGGTCAGCAGACCCGGATGACGCAGTCGCATGGGACGGAAAATATCTATGGGTTCACATTGCGGATCCGGCCTGTTTTGTTCTTACAGACAGCTCGATTGACAAAGTTGCACGGAACAAAGGCACAACGCTTTACCTTCCAGAAGGCACGGTACGGATGTTGGCAGAAGAAAGTCTTGCCGACTACGCGCTTGGACTTCAGGAAAAAAGCAACGCACTTTCATTTAGGATTCTTTTAAATGACGACAATTCAATAAATGAATGTCAGATTTTCAAGACAAAAGTAAACGTAAAACGGCTTACTTATGAACAGGCAACTGAACAAAAAAATTCCCCGGAACTAAAGCCGCTTTTTGAAATTGCGGAAAAAAATATCGCGCGGCGAAAAAAATCCGGCGCAACAAACATTGACCTTCCAGAAGTGCACATGAGCGTTGACCCAGAAACAAAAAAAGTCTCAATCTCGCCGCTTGTCCGTTACGAGGCGGATTCAATGGTCTGCGAAATGATGCTTTTAGCCGGGGAAGGCGCGGCAAATTTTGCGTTCAGGAATAAAATTCCGTTCCCTTACGTAAGCCAGGAAGCTCCGACTTTTCCAGATAAAGTTTTGCCCGGTCTTGCGGGTCAGTTTCAGCTTTTACGCTGTATGCACAAACGCAGCGTTGGAATCACGCCGGCAATGCATTCAGGATTAGGAATCGCAATCTACAGCCAAGTCACAAGCCCGCTCCGCCGCTACAGCGATTTGGTTGCCCACCAGCAGCTCAGGGCATTTTTGAACGGACAGAAACTCATAGACAAAGATTCCATGCTTGAACGCATAAGCCAGGGAGACGCCGCAAGCGTTGCCGCAAGAAAAGCAAGCCGCCTTAGCGAAACCCACTGGAAACTCATCTATCTTATCCAGAACCCGGAATGGCAGGGTGAGGCTATCTGCATTGACAAAAAATTCGATGATCCTCTTTTTATGATTCCAAGCCTTGCAATGCAGGCCACAATAAAATGCGTTCAAAGCACGGAACTGAACGAAAAAATCACTGTTAAAGTAAACAGCCTGGATATTACCACCCAAGCTGTTGAATTTGCAAAAGTCTGAATTAACTAAAGACGAATAAACTAGCGTCTTCCAGATTTTTTAGAAGCCGCTGTGTTCAACTTGTATGTCCAATATGCGCCAGTTGACCAGCACCAGCGTGATTTTCCGTCAAATGACTCGCGGTGCTCAGTGTTCAAATATGCGTTGATTGAATGATGGTCTGTCAAAGAAATCTTAAAGTCCGGTCGAACTGTAAAGATGTTTCCAGTTCCCCAGTCTTCTGTTTCTCTGTAATCATCCCAGCGTTTGTCTTTTGAACCGATTGCAAAAGATGAATAAACATCCAGAGCGAATTTGTCGTTCATATTCCAAAGCAATGTGCATCCTGCGTACCAAGCTGGAGTGTAGTCAGAGTTTTCAAACCAGTTGAAAGAAGATTCTGGAATAAGGGAAATTCCAGCCTTCTCAAAATTGATTGTCATTGTCGCACCTGCACTGAACGACATATCCTCGTAGTTAGAAGAATTTTTGTCATCATCTGTGTCGATTGAATCCCATGCGAAATAAACATCAAAGAAGAACTGTCTTACACCAAATTCCGCGCCAGCGTAAAAGTTTCCGTCTTTCTGGAAAAGTCCTTCATAAGCAACTGCAAGGGCGAATTTTTCAAACTGGAACTGCGCGCCAAAATTTGAACGGAAACTGTCTGTGTTTGTTCCGCTTGGAATTGCGCCACCAATCTGGAATGTAAAATCACCTTCATGAAGATAGCGGACACCGATTGCCTTTTTTGCATATTTGTTTGCATACGGAACAAAACCTACAACATCAGCTGAACCTGGCGCATCTGGAGTGAATTTGTAACTGTCAACAGTGCCATGTCTGTCATCATAAGCTGTAGAAAAACCGCCCTGACGAACATGAGCATCCGCTTCCCAAAGCCAAGCACCAAAACGCGGAGCCGGGCCAACCTGCCAGTTAAGTTTTGTACCCATTCCAACATCAAAACCTGCAAAAGGATGCCACAGGAAGTTCACATAATAGTCATCTGTTGTTGTCTGACCTTGAACGTAACCGTTGAAGTGTTTTGCACCGAATTTTGAAACAGCATCTGCTCTTGTTAAAGTTATTGTATCGCCACCGCGTCCATAGTGATAATAAAGCGGATTGTTGCTTGTGTGGGCAAAAGTAAAGTTGTCAAGATTTCCGTCCTCATCAACATTTGCCATTGCGCCCCAGTTCAACATTCCTTCAAGTGTAAACTGACCAACATCAATCCGTGCCTGAAGAGTGTCAAGGAAGCCGTAATAAATCGGGTCGCCAACAAGCGGAGAACCAAAACCAGAATACAAAGTGTTTTCAACGCCAGGATTTTTCATAACCTGCGCGCTGGCTGCTCCAGCAACAAAAAGGGCAGCCACAGAAGCAATGAATAATTTTTTCATAAAAAACCTCTTTTTTAAAATTTTCTATAAATTAATGAATTAATGACAATTCGGATTTGAGCAGGACGCGCATTTTTCGTTTGTCCTGAACATCTCACGCATTGTCCGCCAGCCTAAAACCGCACATTTTACACGTGCAGGCATTTTTGAAATATCCTGCAGAGCCGCAGCCTCATCCAGTTTTTCAATATTTTCCTCGGAAGCCTCACCACGGATCATTTCCATAAAAATGTCATCAAGTTTTCCAGCTTCCTCGGTTGTTTTTCCAATCACCAAATCCAGCATCATATCGCAGCTTGCCTGGCTTACAGCGCAACCGCTTCCTGTAAAAGAACCGTCAACAATAACGCCGTTCTCAACTTTCAAGTTCAACGTGATATTGTCGCCGCAGCTTGGATTCACGCCGTTAAGCTGCATATTTGCGCCCGGCAAGTCAGTTTTGTGAGCCGGATTGATGTTATGCTCGTTTAAAATTTCCCGGTATAATTCTTTTGTGTCCATAAAAATCCCGAAATTTTAAATTTCTAGTCGTTGTTTTTGCCAGAAAAATATTTATCGTATGCTTCCTGCATTTTTGCCTGCGAAGCAAGATATTCTTCCGAAATATTGTATTTTTTTGCAATTGTGTTCAGATTAGAAACCTGAGTCTGATACGGAAGGAACAGAAGAACGTAGACAGTTCCATCATCGGCGATGAAATAATTTTTCTGCTCAAATCCGCTCACGGCAGCTTCCGCAGTCTGAAGGGCGTTCTCCTCAAAACCTTTGATTGAATCTGTTGAAGAGCCGGAAACCATTGTCTGCGTAACATCTTTTGTAACAGTCTGGATTTTTCTTGCAAGACGATTCACCGCATCAGCCTCCGCCATTTTGCGGCTTACCATAACATCAACCATTTTTGCAGAACCGGTAGCATAAATTCCGTCTTTGCCAGAAGGCTCCTGCATCACCCACTCAGGAAGATTTTTTGTGCTTTGGGAAACATTCTTTGTTGATGCACAGCCAGAAAGAATAAGCGCAAAAACAATTCCAAAAAGAAAAACGTTTTTTTTCATCATTTTCCTCCATTTTTATAAATCTATATTTTTTTCAATTTTTATCATATATCAGCGCGGCAAAAAAGCCGACAATCCAGCTTGGAATTCCGCAGATAATAGAAGTTACCGAACCGACCATTCCGCCGACAACAGAAGCCTTCTTTGAGACCCGCTTTGCAGAATCAGAAACGCTGGTTCTTACAGAAACTGTATTCGTTGTTGAGGAAACAATTTTTCTTTCATCGTTCCAGTTCACTTCTTCCTCAATGATATTATCAGTAATTTCTGCTTTTGTTAAAGGCTTGCGGTATTTTTTGTATTTGTATAAATCTGAATTTTCGTATTCTTCCTTCAGCTGCCGATATTCCTCTTTTTCTTCTTTTGTGTCCGGCAAAATAAAGCCCCAGGAATTGTCGTCGCTGTTCTTTGAACGGTAATAGGCAAGGCTTCCGGCAAAAACGTTCAGCGCGGAATAACCGACAACTTTTGCAGTTTCGCGCACGGTGCAGCCAAGAACAACCCAAGGAAGTCCAAAAGTATAAAAAGCCATCAGTTTAGCGTCTGGTTTGCACGTTGATTTTACAGTCCGATTTTTTTCAATATAATGAATTGAATTTGAATCAGGATTCCCAGCCGCGTCAAAAGCCTCTTCCTCAGAAACTATCTCAACATCGCGCGTATTATAAAATTTTGTAGTTGCACAGGAAGAAAAACAGACGGCAAGAGAAAATAAACTCAATAAAATAAATAAAATTCGTTTTGCGTTCAAATTTCACTCTCTGCAATGATTTTAATGAATTCTAGTCTTTATATCCACTCATTTTCCGGATGTTGCACAAAACTGAATAAAAACGCTCGACTTCTTCCTCGTCATTGTAAAAATACAAGCTGACTCGCGCCGTTGCAGGAACGCCAAGATAAGCTCCAAGCGGCTGCGCGCAGTGATGCCCGGCCCGGATTGCAATTTTTTCTGTATCTAGAAGAGAAGCCACATCGTGCGGATGAACGCCTTCAACAGTGAAAGTAACGATTCCAGAATGTTTTTGCGGGTCAGGATTTCCAATCAGCTTGATATATGGATTTTTCTTCATTTTTTCCATCAAAATTGCCGCAAGATTATTGCATCGGCCTTCAATTTCTTCAAATCCGATAGACTGGATATATTTTATCGCCGCGGCAAGTCCTACAGCACCGCTCGCGTTCACTGTTCCGGCTTCAAATTTGTGCGGAAGTTCAGCCCAGGTCGCATCCTCGCGGGTAACATACTCAATCATTTCTCCACCGCGCAAAAATGGCGGCATTTCCTCTAAGATTTCTTTTTTTCCGTAAAGAACACCGATTCCCATCGGTCCGCAAAGTTTGTGTCCGCTAAACGAAAAAAAATCAGCGTCAATATCTTTCACATCAACTTTTAGGTGAGGAACAGACTGCGCTCCGTCAACAACACAGATTGCCCCAACTTTATGCGCAAGCGCGGCAATTTTTTTAACAGGATTTGTAATTCCAAGAACATTGGAAACCTGAGCAACTGCGACTATCTTGGTTTTTTCGCTTATTTTTGCAAATTCAGTCTCTGGAATTTCCCCGGAAACCTTATCAGGTTCAAGAAAAACAAGTTTTGCGCCTTTTGCCTTGCAGACCATCTGCCACGGAAGAATATTCGAGTGATGCTCGGCAACAGAAATAACAATTTCATCCCCAAAATTAACATTCGCCATTCCGTAAGCGTAGGCAACAAGATTCAGGCCTTCAGACGCATTCCGCGTAAAAACAATCTCGCAGTCTTTCGCGTTCAAAAACTGGGCAACCGTGTGCCGCGCGTTCTCGTAATCTTCAGTCGCCCGGCCGCTCAAATCGTAAAGTCCGCGCAAAGGATTCGCGTTGTTGTGCTTATAAAAATCAGAAATCGCGTTTATAACGCAGTCAGGACGCTGCGTTGTAGCCGCATTGTCAAAATAAATCAGCCCTTTGTTTTCTGGAGTATTAAAAATTGAAAAATCTTTTTTAAAAGCGTTTGCCATTTGAAAACCTTGCCTTTATTCTTCGCCAAAAATTGCGTTCATTTCATCATTGATTTTTTCAACAGTCTCTTCATCATTTATTGTTGAGGAAACAGCCTGCACTTTTGCCCGCGCAATAATTTTTTCAGCGTTTTCCCTGCTGATTCCGCGCGATTCCATATAAAAAAGAATCTCATCGCTCAAGCGTCCGATTGTAGCCCCATGCTCGCCGGAAATATCTTCCTCCGTGCAAAGGATTATCGGCATTGAATTATTAACAACATCAGGACTAAGCAAAAGCGTTTCTTCCTGCTCGTCCCCGTCCGAACCTGAGCTTCCGGTCTTAAAGTCAATTGTGCCGCGGTAAGTTTTTTTGGAATTATCGTTCAACGAGCCTGCGACCTTCATCTTGCAGGAAGTTTTTTTGCCAAAATGATTCACAAGAAAATTCATGTCAAGGAACTGCTCATCCTTCAGATAATATCCAAGGTCAGATTTGAACGAGCCTTTATATTCCTTCAAATTGCAGCCCGCGCCAACATAAACTTTTGAAGCGCCAAGCTCAACATGCGTAAGCTCGATTTCCGAATTTTCCGCCGCATAACTAGCCGTATCATCAACCTGAACAAATCCACCGCCCAGCAGCTGCACTTTCACAATCCGGATTCTGGAATTCGGTTTAGCGTAAACTTCAGTCCGCAGAGCCTGAAAACCTGCCGCATTTTTTTCTGAAGAACTCACAATTATTACAGTCGCCTCGGAATTCTCGCCGGCAACAATTATCTGTCTTGTAAGCGCATGATTTTTTTCTGAAAAATCGTAGTTCAGCACAAGCGGCTTTTCAATTTTCGCATTTTCCGGGATGGAAATTCCCATCGGAACTGAATCCGTAAAAATTGCGTCAGAGGATTTTCCCGTTCCAGACAAAAGCTCAGGGAATTCTTTTTTCAGCTCATCACCGTTTTCGCAAAAAACAAAATCCTCTCCGTTCCTTGTTTGCGGAAGAACATTTTCCAGCGAAAAATCAAAATCCAGTTCCGCCTCGTTTATTTTCAGCCAGCTCCAGGACGGAGAAACAAGCCTGTTAATTTTCAAAGATTCAGCCATCACATTGTCCCCTTCATTTCAAGCCGGATAAGATTGTTCATCTCAACCGCATACTCAAGCGGAAGCTCCTTTGAGACAGGATTTGCAAACCCGCTGACAATCATGCTCCGAGCCTCTTCCTCACTGATTCCGCGGCTCATCAGATAAAAAACCGCATCATTAGAAATCCGCCCGATTTTTGCCTCGTGCCCAACATCAGCCTTGTCCGTAAGAACAACATTCGCAGGAATTGTGTCGCTCCGGCTCTTGCTGTCCAGCATAAGAGAAGCGCATGAAACGCTCGCCTTAGAACCGACCGCCTCTTTTGCAATATAAACCGCAGAACGATAGATTGAAGCTCCACCGCCCTTGGAAATCGATTTTGTTGTAATAACGCTTGTTGTGTCCGGCGCAAGATGAACCATTTTCGCGCCAGTATCAAGTTCCTGCCCCGCACCGGCAAAAGTCACGCCTGTAAATTCCGCGCGCGCATTTTTTCCGACCAGATCGCTTTCCGGGTAAAGGCAACCGACATGGCTTCCAAAAGAACCGGAAATCCATTCAATAGAACCGCCTTCCTCAACCTTCGCGCGCTTTGTGTTCAGGTTGTACATATTTTTTGACCAGTTCTCAATTGTCGAATAACGAAGATGCGCATTTTTCTTTACAAAAAGTTCAACCGCCCCGGCATGAAGATTTGCCACATTGTATTTTGGAGCCGAGCAACCTTCAATAAAATGCAAATCCGCCCCTTCATCAACAATAATAAGAGTATGCTCAAACTGCCCCGCGCCTTTCGCGTTCAACCTAAAATAAGACTGCAGCGGAAACGAAAGCTTTACGCCCTTCGGAACATATACAAATGAGCCGCCAGACCAGACAGCTCCGTGCAGAGCCGCAAATTTATGGTCTTTCGGCGTAATCAGCGTCATAAAATATTCTTTTACCATCGGTCCCCATTCAGGACTTTTCAGCGCGCTCTCAAAATCAAGGTAAACAACGCCCTGCTTTGCAACCTCATCCTGAATGTTGTGATAAACCAGCTCAGAATCATACTGGGCACCAACTCCAGCAAGACTCTTCCGCTCCGCCTCTGGAATTCCCAGTTTTTCAAAAGTATTTTTTATATTATCAGGAACATCTTCCCAGCTTCCAGCCATTTTTGTCTTCGGGCGCACATACGTTGAAATATCTTCTATATGAAGCCCCTCGATATTAGGCATCCAGTTCACAGAAACGCCCATTTTATTGTACTGCTCAAGCGATTTCAGCCGGAATTCGCGCATCCAATCAGGGTCGCCCTTTTCTTCGCTAAGTTTTTTTACAATCTCAGGATTCAGCCCAGATTCAATGCGATAAAATTCCTTTTCAGACTCCTCGTATCGGAAATTATAAAAATCCTGGTTTATATCGTGAATATTCGTTTTTTCGTCAGCCATAATATTCCTTAGTCAACTTCTGACATCTGTTTTAGGCGGGGAAAGTTCTTTTGCCGGGGAAAGCCTTCCCGACGTTCAGACGCTTTGCTGTCTGAACTTACCAGAAATTGCCAAAGTCAATTTCTGGCTCTCGCTTTTAGCGGGGAAAGCCTTCCCCTCGTTCGCAAGCAAAACCTTCGATTTTGCTTGCTCTCTACCCCTTCTAGCGGGAGATCCCGCAACGCCCCTTAGCCATTGATATATTTATCAAAGCCCTTTTCGTTTATTTCCTCAACAAGCGAACCATCGCCTGTTTTTACAATCTGCCCTTTTACAAGAACATGAGTATAATCAACGTGCAGACTTTCCAGAATTCTAGTTGAATGAGTAATAATCAAAAGTCCGCCGTTCTGGTTTTTCTGGTATTCCTCAACACCTTTGGAAACCGTACGCACAGCGTCAACATCAAGCCCAGAATCAGTTTCATCAAGAATTGCGAATTTTGGCTTTAACATCAAAAGCTGAAGAATTTCGCTCTTTTTTCGCTCACCGCCAGAAAATCCAACGTTCAAATCGCGTTTTGCGTAGCTTTCATCCATATTCAAAAGCTGCATATTTTTCTGAAGTTCCTTCTGAAACTGAAAAAGTTTCACGCGCTCGCTAGTCCTCTGCTGGATGGCAGAACGAATAAACGATTCAAGCGAAATTCCCGGCACTTCAAGCGGATTCTGGAATGAAAGAAACATTCCGGCTTTTGCGCGTTTATCTGTGGATTCGCTGGTCAAATCCTGGCCTTCAAAAATAATTTTTCCGCCGTCAAGCCTGTAGACAGGATTTCCCATAAGGGCATTTCCAAGAGTCGATTTTCCAGCTCCGTTCGGTCCCATCAATACATGAGTTTCACCTTCGCCAATCTTAAGATTCAAATTCTTAAGGACAGTTTTTTCGTCAACACTGACTGAAATATTTTGTACGTCAAGCAATATCATATTCGCCCCTTAAAGGAAGTCGAGAATTTAGTTTTAATATACTGAATTTACAGTAAATCGGCAAAGTAAACAATGCGACATAGTTAGCAAATGATAACTCTTTTCAAAACCAAGCTGATTTTATAATTTTTTAAGAAATTATTCCATTCTCGTTGTTTCTAAAATTTCAGAAACTGTAACAGTTTTCAGGTTCCGCTTATGGATTTCCTCAACTATTTCCGGGCGGGAATCGTCCTCAACAACAATTGTTCCGTTGGATTTTAAACTTTTCTGAAGAATCCCTCCGTGCTTGTAAATCAGTTCAGCAATTTTCAGGCTGAAATCCGCATCATTCTTGATTTTAAATCCAAGCGCAAAATTTCCGCTCAACCTTTGAGACAAAAAAGCCTTTGCCTTTTTTCCGTAAAGCGCAGAAATTTTCTCAATAATATCCTTGTTGTGGCGGCTTATCTCGCGCTGCTCAAGGAATTTTTCAATGCTCAGCTTGTTTCCCTTGTTTTTTTCCGCCAAAGAATCCATGGTTTCATTTTTTGACTCACAGAACGCCTTAAAAAGAAGCATTGTCATTTTCGCATCATCGCTTGACTTGTGGGAAACAAGATTTTCGCACGGAACTTTGTATATCCTGCACCATTCCTCAAGGCTTTTTCCATTTTTTACGCTGTTTGCACTGTCAATGATTTTTGCAATGTCGTAAGCCGCATAATTTATGGAAGGCAGATTGTAGCGTTCGCAGGCACTCTGAAGGAATCCCATATCATTTTTTACAGAAAACCCGAAAATTTTCCGTCCGCTCGCTTCCATCAGTTTTTTTATGCCGCTGTAATAGCTTTCAAAATTGCGCTGAGCCCTAAAATAATCCTTTGAATACGCAAGTTTACATCCGTGCTTCTGGTCAAAAAGATACCAGTCAAATTCGGTTTCTGGATTCATAACCACATCATCCTCGTCAAGAATTGTCCAGTCCTGATTTACAACCACGTACCCGAACGAGCACATTTTTCCAACGCCGCCAAAACAGTTGGCACATTCAATATCAAAAAAAAGATAAGTCTTATCCATAATCAATTTCCCCCAGTTTTCAGCAGAAATATTTGATTTTTATAAATTGTGAAAAAATCGCTCTCAGCGAATTTACAATTTTCTCCAGATGGTTGTGCTCGCGCTTCGCTTGTATTTGTTTGGGTGCTACGCACTTTAATTGGTTCAATCGCACAAAGTCTTCACAAATTGTAAATCCGCTTACGCTTTTATTTCTACCCTAAAAAAAAATCAATATTCTTACTATCTGTATATTGCAAAAATCGCAGGCACTTTTTTCAGCTCCGGAAATCCCGTTTTTTTCCACTGCGAAACCGTTTTTGTCTTTATATATTCCAAATCCGTTGTAATTCCCGCCGCAATGCAAAGTTTTGTTTCCGGGCGGCAAGTTCTTATCACAGTCTCAAAAAGCTGCGCATTTCTGTACGGAGTCTCTATAAAAAGCTGCGTCTGCCCTTCCTTGTAGGCGCGATTCTCAAAAAATTTCAGTTTAGTCGCGCGCTCATTCGGCTTTACCGGAAGATAACCATTAAAAGCAAAGCTCTGGCCGCTAAAACCGCTTCCCATAACCGCCATTATCATAGAATTCGGTCCGACCAGCGGAACAACCTTCAGCCCCTTCTTCTGGGCCAACGCCACAATATCCGCGCCAGGATCAGCAACCGCCGGGCAACCAGCCTCGCTTATAACGCCAACCGCCTCGCCTTTTTCCAGAGAATCCAGATAATGCAGAATATCTTTTTGCTCTGTATGCTCGCTAAGCTCCACAAAATCGCCGTCATCAACGTGGCTTCCTTCAATTTTCGCCAGAAACCTTTTCGCCGATTTTATATTTTCAACAACAAAATGTCTTATCTGCCTTGCAATTTCAATATTATACGCCGGCAAAACCCTGGAATATTCAGTTTCACCCAAAGTCACAGGAATCAAATACAAAGCCGCTTCCATTTTTTCCTCCATCTAAAAAAGCGCAAATAGCTACAGGAGGGCGACTGCCCTACGTTCGGAACTCCGTTCCTCTCTACCCCTCTAACGGGGGAAATCCCCCGTAACGCCCCCTTTACAGCCAATCCGCAAGATTTTCGCGGAGCTCTTCCGCGCTCCTAAAATTATATGTCTTTAATCCAAATCCGGCGGCCGCCTCGCAATTTTCTTTCTTGTCATCCGTAAAAAACGCATTCTCAGGAATCTCGTTCTCACATTCAAGAATCAGTTTCCAGAAATCCGCATCCGGTTTTCTTACGCCCATGTGAATCGACGCATAAGTCATGTCAAAAATCTCATAGTCGCCACGGCACTTGTGGTTATCGTAATGGCTTTCAATCGTATTCGTGCCGCAAACAACTCTGTGACCTTTTGATTTCAGCGCAAGCACAACTTTTTTGGTTTCTTCATTTAAAACAGGATGAAAAAGCAGCCTGAACCAGTCGCAGCAAACTTTTATTCCTGAACGTTCCTCAAAAATCTTCCACCATTCCGCAACTGAAAGAGTTCCTTTTTCAAGCTCAAAAAAAAGATTGTCCTTTGTGTTCCATCCCATCAAAAAAAGAAATTTTTCCAGAGAAATTCCAAGTTTTTCACTGACTTTTTCATACAAATTTTGTCCGGCAGTAGTCGTCACAACACCGCCCATGTCAAAAATAAAAAGCATATCAAAATCTTAACCCAAATAAGAATAAAAAAAAAGACGTGCATAACAAAACGCACGTCTTTTACCGCAGTTCACACATTGCAAAACTGCATTTTTTAATTATTTGCTTTCAATCGCATCAATGTAAGAAAGATTCAAGCGACCCATTTTATCAACTTCCAGAAGTTTTACAGGAATAACCTGACCTTCCTTCAGAACATCGCTTACTTTTTCAACGCGCTGCTTAGAAAGTTTAGAAATATGGCAAAGTCCTTCTTTTCCAGGAAGAATCTCAACAAAAGCGCCAAAATCCATAATGCGTTTTACAGTTCCCTGATAAATCGCGCCAACTTCCGGATCTTCTGTGATTCCCTTTACAGCTTTCTTAGCTTTTTCAGCAGATTCGCCATTCTTTCCGTAGATTGTAACAGTTCCATCATCATCAGTGTTGATTGTTACATCATACTGAGAACAAAGGGCTTTTACGTTCTTTCCGCCTGGTCCAATCAAAGCACCAATCTTGTCTACAGGAATTTTCATTGTGATAATCTGTGGCGCACGCGGACAAAGCGGAGCCGGCTTGTCAATTGTCTTTTCCATGATAGAAAGAATATGAAGACGACCAAGACGAGCCTGTTCCAATGCATTCTTCATGATTTCAGTTGTTACACCGGCAATCTTAATATCCATCTGGAAACCAGTGATACCGTCTTTTGTTCCGGCAACCTTAAAATCCATGTCGCCAAGGTGATCTTCCTCACCAAGAATATCAGAAAGAATCTTGTAGCGTCCGTAAGGATTGTCGCCTTCTGGCTCTGTGATAAGACCCATTGCGATTCCGGCAACCATTTTTTTCATTGGAACGCCTGCGGCAAGCATTGCAAGACATCCACCGCAAGTAGAAGCCTGAGATGAAGAACCGTTAGATTCCATGATTTCAGAAACTACGCGGATTGTGTAAGGAAATTCCTCGCGGCTTGGAACCATTGCAGCCAAAGAACGGCGAGCCAAATTTCCGTGACCAATTTCGCGGCGGCCAGTTGTAAGCTTTCCTGTTTCACCAACAGAATATGGAGGGAAATTGTAGTGAAGAATAAAATGCTCAGAACGATTTCCATCAATATCGTCATAAGACTGTTCATCCATCGAAGTTCCAAGCGTACAAACAGCCAAAGACTGTGTTTCACCACGTGTAAACAAAGCTGAACCATGCGGAGTTGGAAGAACATTCACCTCGCAAGTGATTGGACGGATTTCATCAGTTTTACGTCCGTCAATACGAACACCCTCGTCAAGAATTGACTTTCTTAACAACTTGTACTGGATTTCATCCATCAAATTTGCGTAAAGTTTTGCCTGAATAGGATCTTCAAGCTGCTCTGCGTGGTTTGCGCCAACTTCCTGTATAACTTTTGCAATCGCCTTGCCGCGGTTCATTTTTCCGTCCTGGAAGCAGGCTTTCTTAAGAAGCGGAGTTGCCTCTGCCTCAATCTGCTCAGCATTAGCAAGTGTCACATCAAGCGGATTCAAAGGAAGCTTTTCTTTTCCGCATTTTGCAACAAGCTCTTCCTGAAGCTTGCACATTTCCTTGATGAATTTTTCAGCCTCAGCAAGCGCACCGAGCATAACTTCCTCAGAAACTTCTTTTGCGCCGCCTTCAACCATTGTAAAACCGTCTTTTGTTCCGGCAACAACGATTTCCATATCAGCTTCTTCAATTTCCTTGAAAGTCGGGTTGATTACATATTTTCCGTTCAGGAAACCTAAACGGCAAGCCGCAACCGGTCCATGGAACGGAATATCAGAAATGCAGGTTGCCGCAGAAGCAGCAATTACCGCAAGAATATCCTGAGTGTGAACACCATCGCAAGAAACGCAAGTCGGAACAATCTGAAGCTCGTGTCCGAAAGATGGCTCAAAAAGCGGTCGCATAGGGCGGTCAATAAGACGGCTAACCAAGATTTCCTTGTCCTTCGGGCGACCTTCGCGCTTTACAAATCCGCCTGGAATTTTTCCAGCCGCATAAAATTTTTCGTTATATTCAACTGTTACAGGAACAAAATCCTGACCTTCTGTCACTGCGCTAGAAGCACAGATTGTCGCAATAATGGCAGCTCCGCCCCACTGAGCATAAACGCAGCCATTTGCCTGTTTACCGATTTTTCCTGATTCAATAATTAAATCAGCATCTCCGAGTTTGTAAGTTACTCTTGTTACTTCTGACATTTCTTTTCCTTTCCTTATGTCGAATTCTTTCTTTTACATCGCGCCATATTCCTAGGAAACTTTGCGATGCACCGCGTTATGCACAAAAAAGCCTGCGCCACCACGGTGAATGGCAACAGGCTTTTACTAACGGACAAGAACTACTTGCGAAGTCCAAGTTCCTTGATGAATGCACGGTAACCTTCAAGGTCTGTGCGTTCAAAGTATCTCAACATCTTGCGACGCTGACCAACAACTTTAAGAAGAGCTCGTTTTGCTCCAGCATCTTTCGGAAATCTTTTTGCGTGTGCTGTAAGCTGCTTTGTTCTTTCTGTAAGAAGAGCAATCTGAACTTTTACGTTACCTGTGTCGCCTTCTTTTGCACCGTACTTAGATACGAGTGCCTGTGTTGTTTCTTTTGCAAGTGCCATTGTTGGAACCCCTTAAAATAATTTTTTCTGAATAAGCGGAATAAATGCAGGTCAATCTCCGGGTTGAGGGAAATTAATCACAAAAAATTCCGTAAAAACAGATAGTTAAAAGTTTATAGAAAACATAAGCATTAATCAATAACCCAAAAGCCTTTCTGCCTTATCAATATTTTTTTCGGCAAGAAGCTCGCGAATCATTGTGCTGCTAATGCGTTTTCCATCTTGTTTCACAAGCTCAATAAAAAAAGAAGAAATATTGTTTTCAGCACAAAAAGCCTGTATCTGCGCCTTTGCAAAAGAACCGTTGTGCCCGCAACGAAAATCCTCGCCCTCCACGATGCACTTCAGATTCAGTTTGTCTTTTAATATGCGGAAAAAATCACTTCCCTCAATCTGCTTGAATTTTTCATCAAAATGAATCACAAGAACAAAACCAAAGCCGACCTTTCTGAAAATCTCAAGGCGTTCTTCCAAAGTTGAAATATCGCCTTTGTAACTGCTGCCCTGTTTTATAGAAGAAACTGGCTTTTCAAAAGTCACAAGCCCGCTCAAAGTTCCGTTCCGGCGCGAAAATTCCAGAATTTTATTAAAAATCGCAAAATGACCTTTATGTGGTCCGTCAAAAGACCCGATTGAAACAGCCGTCTCTTTTTCAAAAAAAATCTGATCCTTTTCGTTCAGCAGTTCTGCCCAAGTGATGATTTTCAAGAATTATTTTTCCCACAAGATTTCAGGATAATATCCTTCAGAGATTTTTTTGGCGATTTCGTTTTTCACGTTCTCGCGGTCTTCCGGATAGGTCATTCCAAACCAACTTTCTTCCGAAGTGTAGACTTTCACAGAACCTTTTTTATCTTTGATAATATCGCTTGCAACAACCGGCAGAAGCGCCTCTGCTTTTTCCGCAGTAACATTATCCTTTATAAAGTTTTCCCAGTAAAAGTTGAATTCCTCAAAGGCTTTCGGGCTAAAACCAAAAAGATTCATGCTTACAGTTTCTTTTCCCGTAAGAATTTCTTTTCTGTCGCCCATATCGGAAACAACTTTGTCGCCTTCAAAGTAGATTTTCAGGTTTTCAACAATTGAAACAAGATTTCCGTCTTTTACAGTGCAGACTCCGCGGCTAACAGAACCATTACGGCTCATCGTTTTTTCAAGGACATAACCGACCATCGCGTGCTCAACAGAGTCATTATTTATAGAAGAAAGATGCTTCCCTAAAGTCTCAAACGCATTTCTTCCATAATAGTCATCAGAATTTATAACCGCAAAAGGCTCGTGGATTGATTTTTCCGCGCATAGAACAGCGTGCGCAGTTCCCCAAGGTTTTGTGCGGTTTTCTGAAAGTTTAATCTGCTCCGGTGTCAAAAGACTTTCGTGCGACTGGAACACATATTCCGCATCCATATTCCGTGCGACGCGGTCAAAAAGCCGTTCCCGGAAATCTTTTTCAATATCTTTTCTGATTATATAAATTACTTTTCCAAAACCAGCTTTTTTTGCGTCAAAAGTTGCAAAATCAAGAAGACATTCTCCATTCTTGCCAACTGCGTCAATCTGCTTTACTCCGCCATAACGGCTGCCCATTCCTGCGGCAAGAACTAAAAGTGTAGGTTTCATATTTTTCTTCCCCATTGAAGTATTTTTTGTAATTCTTATATTATTCCACAATTACCGTTTCAAGTGCAAGTATCATCATATCTTTAAATGTTTTTTCCCGCTCTTCCGCAGTTGTCTGGCCGCCTTTTACAATATGATCGCTTACTGTAAAAATCGAAAGGGCTTTTCTATGGAATTCCGCCGCCAGCGTAAAAAGTTCCGCTGATTCCATCTCAATTCCAATCGCTCCATATTTTTGCCAGAGTTTCCAGTTCTGGTTGTCATCATAAAAACGGTCGCTAGAAACAACCGGTCCTACCTTCACCTTGATTCCAAGCTCTTTTGCCTTGTTATACGCATTGTAAAGCAGCCCAAAATCTGATGTAGGCGCATAATGCAGACCGCCAAAACGCTGGTTCAAAAGATAAGAGTCTGAAAAAGCCGCGTTCGCAATAACTGTATCCTTTAAATTAACATCATCCTGAACAGAACCGATTGTTCCAACCCGGATTGCCTTCTGAACGCCATAAAAACGGAAAAGCTCATTCACATAAATTGAAAGCGACGGCTGCCCCATTCCAGTTCCCTGAACAGAAACCTTGACGCCTTTATACATTCCTGTAAATCCAAACATTCCGCGAACTTCATTGTAGCATTTTGGATTTTCAAGAAAATTCTCCGCAATAAATTTCGCCCTGAGCGGGTCTCCCGGAAGAAGAACTTTATCTGCAATTGCACCTTCTGGCGCGTTAATATGTGTACTCATATTTTTATTATACCACAGATTTTTAAATATGTAGAAATTGATTTTTTAGCGATTCGCCGCGGAAAATTTCATTCAGCCAAAATGCCGAGTTTTATAAAATTCAGCATAAAAATGAACAAAAAACTCGATGTTTGGGATATTCAAAAAAGCCAAGGTTCATCAATCCGCCCAGCTAGAAGAACACAACGCCAAAAAGCGCACCAATGCAAACCACAAAAAAAGGATGAAGCTTAAATTTCGTCCTGAGCCATAAAAACACAAAATACAACGAAAGATTCATCCAGTTAAAAAGTTCCTTCCAGCCGGATGTTGAAAGAAGAACTTTATAATCTTCCGGAACATTTATAAGAATATTCAGGCACATATTTACCGCAATCACAAAAATCATTCCGGTCGCGGCAGGACGCAAAAAAGTAAAGACGCGTTGGACGCATTTGTTTTCCCGGAATTTTATGATTATGCGGGCAATAATCAGAATCGTAATCAACGAAGGAAGAACTTGCCCCAGCGAAGTTATTATTGCACCCGGAATTCCATAAAATTTGTATCCCAGAAAAGTCGCCATATTTACACCAATCGGCCCAGGCGTGCTTTCTGAAATCGCAATCATATTATAAAACTGGTCAACAGAAATAAGTCCTCTGTCAACAATCGTCTGCTGCATCAAAGTTATCGCGACAAGCCCGCCGCCGATTGTAAAAAGCCCGATATAAAAAAAGATACAGAACAGCCACAAAAGGCTTACATCGCTAGTCATCTGAATCCGCCTTGTTTTCTAAAGAATTTTTCTCATCATTTTTTTTGAATTTCTTTTCTATAAAATAAACGGCAACCGCAATAACTGCCGCGCCAAGAATGATGATATACGATTTAACATTAAAAAAGAAAATCAGAGAGAAAGAAATCAGCATAAGAAGAATACTGACCGCACCTTTTGAAGTTTTTTTCGCAAAATTAAGCGTCGCATCCGTAATCAAAGCACAGACCGCAACATTTATTCCTTTTAAAGCCTTCTGTACATTCGGGTAATGGTCAATTGAGTCAATAAGATTTGCAAGGATTGTGATAAGCACGACGCAAGGAGTAATCACCCCAAGCGTCGCAACAATTCCGCCAAGGATTCCAGCTTTTTTATAGCCAACAAAAGTAGCCACATTTACAGCGATAATTCCCGGCGTAGACTGACCGATTGCGTAATAGTCAAGAATTTCGTTTTCGGAAACCCATTGTTTTTTATCTATAAGCTCATTTTGCATCATAGGAAGCATCGCGATTCCCCCACCAAAAGTAAGGGAACCTATTTTTGCAAAAGTGATGTAAAGATCCAGATAAATGTTTTTCATACAGAAAACATTAACCTTTTACCGCTCCAGCCGCAATACCTTTTATAATGTATTTTTGCAATGCAAGATAGAAAGCAATAATCGGAATTGAAGAAATTGTAAGAGAAGCGCACATCGGACCGTATTCCTTCATAAACTGACCGTTAAAACGCATCTGGGCAAGCTGAATTGTTCCCTGCTTTGCAACAATCAACGGCAAAAGGAAGTCATTCCAAATCCACAAAGCGTCAATAACAGCAACTGTAGCGATAATCGTCTTGATAAGCGGAAGAACAATCCTAAAGAAGATATAAAATCTTCCGGCACCGTCCATTGCAGCAGATTCCTCCAGTTCAAGCGGAACAGACTTTATAAATCCGTGGAACATAAAAATCGCCGTAGGACAACCCAAGCCCCAGTACATCGGAATAAGCCCCGGAACGCTCATAAGATGAAGGTCGGCCGCAAGAACTCCAATCGGAACCATAATAATCTGGAACGGAATTACAAGCGAGAAAGAGAAAAATCCGTACAAAATCCAGGAAATTTTAGTTTTTGAGCGGGCAAGTCCGTAAGCACACATTGCGGAAGTAATAATAATTCCGACTGTTCCAAGAACTGTAACAAGAAGAGTGTTCAAAAAAACGCGCGGAAATTTCATCTGTGTCCAAGCCTGAACATAGTTTCCAAAGAAAAGTTTTGCCGGAACTCCAGTTGGATTTATGATAATATCAGCATTTGGCCGGAACGAATTTATAACCACAAATATAAGCGGATAAATAAAAAACAAGGCAAAAATAACCATGCAAGTTGTAAGCACAGTCTCTTTTGCAGTCTGTTCTTTTATTTTCAATTTGAAGAAAGTCATTATGCCTCAACCTCCTTGCGCTTCATCACATAAAGCTGAATTCCTGTGATAATCACAATCGCAAAGAACAAAACCATCGCCTTTGCAGTAGAAAGTCCAGCCTGCTTTAAAGAGAATGCATCAAAATAAATATCCATAACAAAAGGAACTGTTCCAGTCGCATAACCAGTCTGACCAATCATCGCATAGATAAGATCGAAACTCTTTAACGCGTTCGCAATTGTAAGGAAAAGGGAAATTGTCAAAGACGGAATCATAAGCGGCAAAGTTATATATTTAAAACGCTGCCAGCCAGTCGCTCCATCAATTTTTGCAGCTTCAACAACTTCAGTCGGAATGTTCTGAAGCCCCGCAAGATAAACAATCATGTAGTAGCCGCATCCCTGCCAGACAGCAACAAGAACAAGAAGCCACGGAGTCTTATTTGAATCCGAAATCCATTTTTCAATTCCAGTTATTGCCGGCAAAAGCTGAACAAAAAGCATTGACCAGATGAGCGCAACAATAATCATGGAAAGGACATTC
The DNA here is from genome assembly GCA_963599585.1 of bacterium. Classification (GTDB taxonomy): domain Bacteria; phylum Spirochaetota; class Spirochaetia; order Treponematales; family Treponemataceae; genus Treponema_D. The sequence continues at coordinate 40,892 of CAVBXG010000001.1, read as the reverse complement.
GGCAAAAAGAAAATTGTCCGCAGAATCTTCTGGCCACGGATTCCTGTATCAAGCGCAAGCGCAAGCCCAAATGCCAGAACGTTTATTCCAATAACAGAAAAAATCGCAAAAAACAGCGTAAATCCAACAACGCCCATATTGCGCTGGGTAACCACCCAATTTTTTGCAAGAACTTTCTTGATTTTTGAAACCTTCAGTATCTCATTTGAAAGCTCAATAATTTCTGACTTATTTTTTTCAGAAAGACTGTTCTCGTTTGCAAAATCAATCGCAACATTGTGAATATCGTAGGCATTCTGCTTTAAACCGCAGCTTTTCAAAGCCCTGATAAGAGAGTCAACTTTTGACTCCGGAATTGATTTTCCAATTCCCGGCAAATCCCAAAGAAATCCCGTTAGAACAAATTCATCATACTTTGGGTCAAGCTTGTATGCATTTGTTTTTTCATCAAATTTATATGCTCCGGTAAGAAGAGCATATTCTTCGGAATCTTTTGTCATTCCTTTTAGAACTTCGCTCTGAAAATCCTTTTTCTGGATGATTCTAGGAAGCTCAGAGCTTTCCGTGAATTTTTCAATTCGCATTTTATGAGGATAAAAATCTTTATCAATTTTTCCTGTAAAGATTTTCTTGTAGTTTTCAAATCCAACAAATTTATAACGTTCAGGCTCATAACCTGTTTTCTTTACAATCCGCTCAAGTTTTTTTCGCGCGACACCGCCAAGACTTTTTCGTTTGTAGGAATTATCAAGCGGATCGTATTCATAAATAGACTGAATATAATTTCTTTCTTTTTGATTTAGTTTTCCGCTGTATAAAATTTTAGATTCAAATTCATTTTTATCAAGAATGATAGGCGTCTTTGGTGTAAGTCCGTCCCAGTTTGTAAGCGAAATTCCAATTCCTCTGAAAAAAGGGGTAATAAAGAAAATCAAATAAAGAATAAGACAAGGAATAATGAAAGCCGTAAAATAAAATGCTTTCCTTGATTTTGCTTCGACCATAAAAACTGGTTCCTCTCAATTTTTTGTTAGAGCTCTGAAAAAATCAGAGCTCCAGAATATAAAAAAGTCCGCGACCGCAGCCACGGACTTTTTTCTTAATCAGAATTATTTATTAACTGAAGAAGCCCACTGAGCATCGATTTCTTTGATAACATCGCCAGCAGAACGCTTGTGCATCATGTACTGCTGACCACCGTTTTTGCAAGAATCTTCGAATACATCTGTAGGATACTGTGAGAATGCCCATGGAGAAGAGCCTTTTGCCTCTACAGAAGCCATAAGATCTACATAAGGACCACCGAATGCAGTAACATCAACACCCTTGAATGGCGGAATGAGCTTGTATTCATCCATCCAGAGTTTCTGACCTTCATCAGAAGTAAGCCAGTTAAGGAATTTAACTGCAACAGCCTGTTTTTCTGCGCTTGACTGAGAAGAAACACCGAATGTTGAGTCTACATCAGCGTAGAATGTGTTCATTTTCGCATCGTTGTAAACCGGGAAAGGAATAAATCCTGCGTTCAAGTTAGGATTGAGTTTAAGAGCGTCTACATAAGCCCAAAGTCCCTGAACCATCATTGCAGATTCACCTTTTGCAAATGACTGCTGCTGCTCACCGCCGCCCATTTCAGCTGCGTTTGTATTCATGTTGTCGCGGTAGAAATCAAGGATGCTGAACAATTTTGCTGTGTCAACATCTCCGTAAGAAGCCTTTCCTGCGTTCATGTCAGAGATGAATTTTTCAACTTCAATTCCTTTTTCCTTAAGAAGAGCTGTATGAACCATTGTGATAAAATGACCCATTGACCAGTTTTCCTTAAGAAGTCCAGAGAACGGAACAATGTTGTTTTCTTTCAAAGTGCGGCAAGCCTGCTCAAGCTCGCGGTAAGTTGTAGGAGCTTTAATTCCGTATTTGTCAAAAATATCCTTGTTATAGATAATTCCGATTCCTGCGTAATCCATTGGAACTGCGTACTGCTTTCCGTTCCAAGAAACCGCCGGAAGTGAACTTGGAAGAACTTTTCCCATCGCTTCTTCCTTTGACAAATCCAAGAGGAAACCCTTAGAAGCATATTCCTTGATTCGGGAATATGACTGCATCTGAAGAATATCCGGCAAATCACCCTGAGCCGCACGTGCAGACATCGCAGAGTCAGCGTCATTAGGAATGATGAGCATATCAATTGTAACGCCTGGATTCTGTTTTTCAAATGCCTTTACAATTCTTTTAAGACCTTCCTGATTTTCCTGCTTGTAATAATACATTTCAAGCTTGACTGTACCAGCTGCGGAAGAAGAATCAGAATTCTTCTTTGAACAACCTGTGAACATTCCTGCCGCCATCGCAATAGCCGCAAGAGAGAATATTACCTTTTTCATTAAATCCTCCGTTAAAAGATAACCTTATATGCACTAATTCTAAGCCCACTATTTTGATTTGTCAAAAAAAAATAAGAAAACTTAAAAAAATCTAAAAAAAAGCCCGAAAATTGAATTCCAGTAAAAAAAAATGGATTCCAGAACAAGATTTTTCTTATTCCAGAATCCATCAGTTTCAGGCAAAATTATTTTTCAGCAAATTCCAGCTATTTCTTTATATTTCGTCCATACAAGTCAGAAATAAACGCAAGGAATTCCGCATCTTCTTTTTTCAATCCGTCCGCAGGAATTCGCCAGCCCCAGTTTGTTCCTCCCAAAGTGTTCGGAGTGTTCATTCTGGCTTCCGCACCAAGCCCCAGAATATCCTGCATTGGAATAACCGCGTAATCCGCTGTCGAGGCAATCGCAAGTTTAATTATCGCGCGGCAAAGCTCACCGTTGTCAGAAAGAGCCCTTGCCTCTGATTCAGACATCTTGCGTCCAAAAGCATATTCCGCGGCAATTTTCACGGCTGCGTCAGAAGCGCTGTTCAACCAGCCCTGCATTGTATCGTTGTCGTGCGTTCCTGTGTAAACAACAGAATTCTGCGGATACATGTGCGGCAAGAACGCATTCACCATTCCCTGGCTGCCAGCCTCATTCGGATCAAATGCAAACTGAAGAACCTTCATTCCCGGGAAACCAGCATCATCGCGGAGTTTTCTGACGCCATCAGTAATAACGCCCAAATCCTCAGCAATAATCGGCAAAGTTCCAAGCGCCTTTTTGATTGCGTTGAAAAGTTCAATATTCGGTCCCGGAATCCATTTTCCGTTCACAGCAGTCGGGTCGCCATAAGGAATTGACCAGTAAGCCTCAAAACCGCGGAAATGGTCGATTCGCACAACATCAACAAGTTCTGTCATTCTTTTAGTGCGCTTTACCCACCAAGAATAATTGTCCTTTTTCATTGCATCCCAGTCATACAAAGGATTTCCCCAAAGCTGACCAGTCGCAGAGAAATAATCCGGCGGAACTCCGGCAACTTTTAGAGGAATTCCATTTTTGTCCAGCTGGAAGAATTTCTGGTTCGCCCAGACATCAGCGGAATCAGCTGCAACGAAAATCGGAATATCTCCAATCAAAGAAATTCCCTTTTCATTCGCATATTTCTTTACAGCAAACCACTGCTCCGCAAAGAAGAACTGGATTGTCTTGATTTGCTCAATGTTTTCAGTATGCTCAGAATTCCACTTTGAAACCGCCGAAGGATCGCAGGCAGCCAAATCTTTCGGCCAGTAAGCGTTCCACATCTGCGCGATTCCGCTCACGCCCTCTTTTTCAGCCTTTGCATCGTAAAACTGCTTTATGCTGGTGAAATTCGCATAATTATCAAGCCAGTCGGCATTGTCATTCTTAAAAGCTTCGTAGGCAACTCTGTCCTGTTTTGAACAGTTCTTCTGGAAGTACGACGCGCATTTAGCCAGAAGCGGCATTTTCCACCATACAACAGAGCCATATTCAACAGGACCATCATTTTTTATGTAATCAGCAGGAATAATATCATTCTTGTCTGCCCAGCCTTTTTCAACAAGACGGTCAAGGTCAATCAGCAAAGGATTTCCCGCATGAGTTGAAAAGGATGCATAAGGAGAATCTCCGTATCCTGTAGGACCAATAGGAAGAATCTGCCACAAAGTCTGATGTGCAGATTCAAGCCAATCAACAAATTCATAGGCAGCCTTTCCAAGCGTACCAATACCAGGCGTTCCCGCAAAAGATGTCGGGTGCATCAAAATACCACTGCTTCTTTTCATAATCTAAAATATTAAACCAGGTAAGCAAAAATGTAAAATGAATTTTTTATAAGGCAGGGAACTACGTTCGCGTCTTCGCCGCTCACTACTCAGCAAAAGCCATTCTGTCTTTTGCTGACGCCACATTCTCATCATTCAAAAGGGCGGGCAACCGCCCTACGGCCGCACTTCGTTGCGTCCTACCCACCGTATGGGCTCAAACGCCGCCCATAACGCCCGCTGAATCTTCACGCTTAACAAAAGCCGCCTGAACCGTAAAAGTTTCTCCAACGCTAGTTTCCCTGCGGTTCGAGCCAAATTCCAGATTGTGGCACGTGCAGTCGGTCGCCACAACAATATTTTCATCACGGATTCCAGCCCTATCCAGAACGCAAAGATTCGCCTTTTCCAGCGAAAGCCTAAAAAGCTGCCCCGAACCGCTGTTCCAGTTCAACGCAGCTCCCTTGCAAGGAATTTCGCCATCCTTTAAAGGCTCAACACATTCCGCGGTAAAATTCCTTGCAAAATAATCAGCGCGCTCCTTATTTACTATATAACAGCAATTTCTTATGTGCGCGCCAATAGCGACTGCGATATTCTCTTTCCTTGCGCCATATTCTTTTACCGCAAGCTCAACAGCTTCCGCGGCGATTCCAGTTCCTTTCCACCCGGAATGAACCACGCCAAAAAATCCGGTTTCATTGTCAGAAAAATAAATCGGCATACAGTCGGCAACTGTAACAACCGGCATAAGATTTTTGTTCCGCGTAATAATTCCATCACCGATTTTATTAAAAGTCTCATTTTTTTCTTCTATTGAATAAACAATTTTTGTGTGGTCAAGCTGAACTGGAACCGCGTCGCACGGAAACGCAATCCGGGAAAGAAGTTCCTCGCGCGCCGGATTTTTTTCATTCCACCTAAAACGCATTGAACCGGCAGAACGGACTGTCATTCCCCAGACGGCAGGCTCTTCAGCAGTTTTTCCGTTACGCACAAAACGAGAAGTTACAAATTTCTTTCCTAAAATCAAAGGCTTCAGTTCTAAAAATGTCATTTTTTCTTTTCAACTTTCGGAAGGTCAAGCGGCTCGATTTCTGTAAGAATTTTTCTACATTCCAGAAGCAGCTCGCGCTCCGCCTGAAGGCTGTCACGGTAGGCACGGTTATCCCTTCCTTTTATTGTCATAAGATTTTGAATCGACTCGTATTTCTTGTCGCTTTTTTCCTCATCAAGGATTCCGCAAAGCACACGTTCAATAACGCGGCAGCAGTTGCAGAAAGCACTTTCCCAGCCGCGGACAGAAGTCTCCGCGTTCAGTATAATCGAGTTCACCATATTCTGACCTTTCAGCGTTCGGACGTGCTCTGAAATCAATTTTGCAAAAACGCTTCCGACAGAACCTTTTTCATTCAAGGATTCTCCAAAAAGCTGAACCTGATGATTTATGTCCGCAAAACGGTTCAACGCCTCTGAAAATTCCGCCCGGTTCTCATTGTTCAAAAAAACGCCCTCAAGAACAATAACATTCAGAATTCCCATGACCTCATCATATTTTAAAGTCGCAAACCAATAAAGAAAACCGCCGGTCATCTCGCAGCGGAACGGAACGCCGCCCCAAAGTTTTGTCCACGGACGATACGGAAGCTCCGGGAATTCACCGATTCCGAATTTTTCCTGCAGAACATCTGCAAGCTGGCTTTTTTTTCTGTCTCGCAGCCAGGCTTCCCAACGCTCATCAAAAACGACTTTCCATTCTTCCTTGAACTTAACAAACCAGTCCTCCGCACCGCCGGAATTGTCAATCTGCCAGTCGTAATCCGAAAAAACAACTTTTCCAAGCGCAAGGAGCGGAACTGTGGAAATAAACATCTGAACCATAGAAATACTTGCCGCAGACTTTGAAAGAAAATCCCGCATTGATTTTTCAGTATCAGAGTCAAGCTCAACAGAAGCACCGCCTTTTCGCTGAGGAAACAGGAACAACGCCTCCAACGCCTCGTTCGGAATCGACCGCGCATCGCTCAAAACATTTGCCAACGCCTCAAAATCCGTCTGCGCATTTGTAAAAGGACAAGTGTAATCCTCTGAAATAATCGCTGTGAACTGCGCCAGAAAATGCGTGTACGGAATCTCAGTAAAACGCTTAAGCCAGTTCACGGCTTTTACTGAATCATACATAACGGCACGGCTTTTCTGCGGAATATCTTTCAGGATCCCTTCCATCTTTTTTATAAGCGAAGCCCTAAGTTCCTTGGAGCCTTCCCGCTCAAAAGAAATTGAATACGGATCGGCCTCTGCGTTTATTGAGGAGGCGATTTCCGGTGCGATGAAAGTGCTCATAAAAACATAGAATTTTCCGGGATTTTCATTAAAAACTGAAAAATACGGCTTGAAAAAATCAGCGGCGTTCTTCAATTCCTTCAGCTTTTCAAAAAAAAGAGAAAGAAGCAGACCGTTCGGCATATCAATAATTCCAGGATGATTCTTGTTTATTTTCCGCGCAAGGCTTGCGACCAAATCATCGTTGTAAATTTCGATTTTCTGCTTTTTTGAAATCAAGGAACGAAGCCAGAGAAAAAATTTATAAAAAATCGATTCAGAATTAAGTTTTACATCCAGCGTAAAATTGTCAGTCTCTTCACGCAAAGGCTGCATAAGCGGAAAAGACTGCTCACGGTTCTGGTTTATTTTTGCAAGCAAATATTTTCGTTCATCAGAGCTGATTCCTGCCACAAGCTCGTCAAATGAACTTCTATGCTGATCATCATTCATAAAACCACCTAACACAAAAATTATAAATTAATAACGATGTTAATTCAAACTTTTTCCGCAATTCGATATAATTAAAATCATCAGTTAAATGTCTAGTTTTTTATGCTGAATCCATAAATTGAATAAGCGCGAAGGAAAAAGGCAAGTTTGGCGTCCTTGAAGTGGCTTTTGCCGAATGGTATAAAAGAATTGTCGAGCATTTTCTGAAAGAAAAGCGCAGATAATTCTTCCTAAAAAACACTTCACCATAGCCAAATCTTGACTTTTGACTGGGAGCTTATTCAATTTCTTTCACATTGATTACAGCTATACATTCAAACCTGATAATTTTAATTAGGGGAACACAAAATGGAACAGGCTTCTAACAGCGAGATTGTGCTTCAAATTCTTGTATCAGTCGGAATTATTGTGATTGCGGCAAAATATCTTGGCACTTTGGCAAAAAAAATCGGATTTCCGCAGGTTGCCGGAATGATTGTGGCAGGACTTCTTCTTAGATTTTTACCGTGGTTCAGCAACTTCGGCTCAAATCCTTCAGGCTCGTTATTCGGCGAGACAGACCGTTTTATATCTTTTGTTTCAGAAATCGGCGTGGTTCTAATCATGTTCAGCGCAGGTCTTGGAACAAATCTAAAGTCGCTTGCAAAATCTGGAATAAAATCCACAATTATCGCGCTTTGCGGCGTCCTGATTCCGCTTGCAATGGGAACTGCAATGGCTTTATGCTTCTGGGGCTTTGACGGTTTTGGAACTCCGCAGTTTTACAAGTCAATGTTTATAGGAACAATTCTAACGGCGACTTCTGTAAGCATTTCCGTTGCGACTTTAAAGGAACTTGGTCATTTAAAGACTGATCTTGGTCAGACAATCGTAAGCGCGGCGATTATTGATGATGTTTTTGGAATAATTGTCCTTACAGTTGTGCTTGGAATCAGCACTGGAACCGGCGGAATTTTAATCACACTGGGAAAGACTGTCCTGTTTTTTGTTGCGGCGATAATTTTCGGGTTTATTGTATTCAGAGTTTTCAAGTGGTACGACAGGCGGCATCCGCACTCAAGGAGAATTCCGATTTACGGGCTTGGAATCGCGCTGATTTTTGCCTATGCGGCAGAAAAATTCTTTGGAATCGCGGATATTACAGGCGCATACATTGCCGGAGTTGTTTTCTGCTCTTTGACAGACGCTCCTTATATGGAACAAAAGATTGACATTAATTCATACATGATTTTCAGTCCAATCTTTTTTGCAGGAATCGGATTGAAAACAGACCTTTCAGGAATGAATTTTTCACTTTTGTGGTTCAGCATTGCGTTTGTGATAATCGGATGTATTTCCAAACTTATAGGATGCGGCTGCACTTCCAGACTTTTGGGATTTTCGTGGAAAGATTCCTGCAAAATCGGGCTTGGAATGATGGTCCGTGGCGAAGTTGCGCTGATTGTTGCGCAGAAAGGGCTTTCTGTTGGAATAATTGAGTCGAAATATTTCGCGCCGGTAATTCTTCTGATAATTATTTCCTCGATGATTGTTCCGATTCTGCTGAAAAAAGCGTTCCGCGGCGAAACTCCAGTTCTGCAGACCGAAACAAACTGAACCGGGTTTTTAAGGGCGGCGCCCTTAGGAGAAGGGGTAGGCGAAAAACGCGCAGCGGATTGAGCCGAGGGGGAGACTTCCCCCTCTCCACCCTAAAACCCCTTAATATTGTAGAAAAATAGAAAATTTATTATAGTTTTAATATCCGATGATTAGGATTGAACATTTTTAAATGAAAGAGGCTTATAAAATGGCTACATGGGCAAATGCTGACACACTTTCTTCTTGGAAGAAGTTGTTTTCCTTAAAGGGAATGGTTTCTGTTGCGGACGAACTTTCTTCTGCAGACGCAGTAAAACGCATTCAGGAATATTCAATACCAATGGCTGAAGGTTTGACTTATAACTATGCCGCAAAGCAGGTTAACGAGCAGATTCTTAAGACATTGCAGGATTTGTCGGATGAAGCCCAGCTTCTTGAAAAATTCGAGGCTCTTTACAATGGTGAAGTTGTAAATACCGGCGAGAAACGAATGGTTCTGCACCAGCTTACACGCGGCCAGCTTGGAAAAGATGTTTTTGCGGACGGTCAGAACAAGCGTGATTTTTATATCAATGAGCAGAAAAAAATCGCTGATTTTGCGGAAAAAGTTCATTCTGGAAAAATTGTAAACGAAAAAGGCGAAAAATATACTCAGGTTTGCCAGATTGGTATCGGCGGTTCAGATTTGGGTCCGCGCGCAATGTATCTGGCTTTGGAAAACTGGGCAAAGGCGAACAACACTTTTAAGATGGAAGCGCACTTTATTTCAAATGTTGACCCGGATGACGGCGCGGCTGTTGTTGCTTCTTTGGATTTGGCGCACACTATTTTTATTCTTGTCTCAAAGTCTGGAACAACTCTTGAGACTCTTACAAATGAAAGTTTTGTAAAAGATTTCCTCAAAAAAGAAGGTCTTGATGTTTCTAAGCACATGATTGCTGTTACATCTGAAACTTCGCCGCTGGCACACAACCCGGATTATATGCAGGCTTTCTACATGGACGACTACATCGGTGGACGCTACTCTTCTACCTCTGGAGTTGGAGGAGCTGTTCTTTCGCTTGCATTCGGTCCTAAAGTTTTTGCGGAATTCCTTGACGGTGCCGCAGCAGAAGACAAAACTGCAACTGAAAAAGACATCCTCAAAAATCCGGCTCTCATGGACGCTTTGATTGGAATTTACGAAAGAAACGTTCAGGAATATCCTGCGACTGCAATTCTTCCATATTCACAGGCGCTTTCAAGATTCCCGGCTCACCTTCAGCAGCTTGACATGGAATCAAACGGAAAGTCTGTAAACCGCGACGGCGGAAAAATTGATTATGTTACAGGACCGGTTATTTTTGGTGAACCTGGAACAAACGGCCAACATTCGTTCTACCAGCTTTTGCATCAGGGAACAAATGTTACTCCGCTTCAGTTCATTGCATTCAGCGAAAACCAGACAGGAAAGGATGTCGTGATTGAAGGTTCAACAAGCCAGACAAAACTCTGCGCAAATGTTGTTGCCCAGATTGTCGCTTTTGCATGCGGCAAAAAAGACGCTGATCCAAACAAGGCTTTTGCAGGAAACCGACCTTCTAGCCTGATTTACGGAAAACAGCTCACACCAAAGACTCTCGGCGCGCTCCTTGCACACTTTGAAAACAAAGTTATGTTCCAGGGCTTTGTATGGAACATCAACAGTTTTGACCAGGAAGGCGTTCAGCTTGGCAAGAAACTTGCAAAGGCAGTTCTTTCAAACAACATGGAAGCGGCTTTGGCAAAATACGCAGGCCTGCTGATAAAATAAAAATTCTCAAAAGAGATTTTTATAGATAACATTTGAACACAAAGCCAGCATTACGATTTTCAGTTATGCTGGCTTTTTTATTTACAGCGGAGGAATTTACGAGTCAGAACAAAAATAAGCATTGTAATTGAAATTATTTCAATTCTTTTACATTTTTTTAACAGTTTTTTTAGAAAAATTTTAGATTTTTTTAGTAAACTCCAAAGTAATCGTATACAAATTTTTTGGAGGCATATATGCTTAGAAAAAAGATTGCTGCTTTGGTTGCAGCTGGAATGCTTGCTGTTTCAACTTCAGCATTCGCAGGAAATGTAGGACCTGGTCTTGGTTATCTTTTGTGCCATGACAAAGAAGGAATGGGTTGGGATTTGCTCGGAGCTTTCCTCAATGGAATCTGGTACAACCAGTTCTTTGCTATCTCTTTTGGAACATGGGGATATGACAAGGCTGCTGTTGCAATGACAGAAACAAACCAGTTCATCTCTGACAACATGGATGCACTTGCAAGCGACATTGCTAAAGGTGAAGGCGAATACATCGACACACTTTCAACAATGCTCAACGTATCTGATTCAGTTGCTTTCAAGGCTTCTCTTCAGAACAACTTTGATGAAATCTTCTCTTCTTCAGAAGTTTCAGCACAGGAAGTTGCAAACAAGATTTATTCTCTTGTAGGCTAATGTGATTTTCTTTTTAAAAAAAGCAGGATGTAATTTTGGTTTTACAAAAACAAAGATTACGTCCTGCTTCTTCTTTATAACCATATTTTTCATCTCAGCCTTGCCAATTTCTTCCGCAGAGCCAGTTTCTGATTCTTATTCAGAAAAGGTTGATTTTTTAATAGAAAAAGCAGAAGAACTGAAATTATACAAAGATTCTTATTGGCACACGCTTTTACACTATAAACCGGCATTATTCAGCCGCTACAAAAGTCTTGTTGATGACCCGAAATTCTTTTGCGCAAAAAACGGAAAAACAAATCCAAAAGAAGAACTGAACGCAACGCTCAGAGCCTTTTTTGAGCCTGCTCCACAAGCGGACGCAGAAGAAAAACACGCGATTGAACGTTTTCCTGGTCGCTACAAATGGCTTTGCGAAAAACTTGAACTTTCTGAAAATGATTTCCCCTATAATGGAGATATTGCTTTTCAAAATACATTGAAACAAATAAATCCCGGAAACGTATTTCTTGTTTTTCCTTCAATTTATTTAAAACGTCCGGCTTCCGTTTTTGGGCACACGTTCCTTCTTATTGAAACAAAAGACAAACCTCGGCTCACATCAACTTCTATAAATTACGGAGCCGTTACAAAAATTACCGGCGGTCCGCTTTACGCAATCCTTGGATTTGTCGGCGGATTCAAAGGTTATTATGGATTTGAAACTTATTATGAAAAAATAAAACAGTATTCCGATATGGATATGCGCGATATGTGGGAATACAAACTGAATCTTAATGATGAAGAAAAAGAGAAAATGCTGCGGCACGCATTTGATTTGTCTGGAATATATTCAAGGTATTATTTTGTAAGCGAAAACTGCTCATACAATCTTCTTTTTCTGATTGAAACCGCAAGACCTTCAACGCAGGCTACAGAAAAACTTTTTGGAATTGTAGAACCGCTCGCAACTGTAAAACTTGCGGACAACCTTGGACTTACGGAAGAAACGGAATATCGTCCTTCTTCCTACTCAAAAGTTGAAAACGGAAAAAATAATCTTACCTCTAAACAGCAAAAATATATAAAAGATGTATGTTTCGGTAAAAAAACTGTTCAGGATTTTCCTTTTTCAGAGCTTCCTGCCGAAAAACAGGCGCAAATCTGGAACACAGCATCTGATTATCTTAGTTCCCTTTTGAACAACCGGAAAATCACTTCGGAGGAATACCGAAAAAGATTCATTCCTGTTTTATCCGCAAGACGAAAACTTGGCAAACTTGAAGAAGAAAATTTCAAAATGCCAGAAGATCCTAAAAAAGCCCACGGCTCAAAAAAACTTGCCCTGACAGGCGGAAGCGATGTAAACGGTGGTTACTGCGGAATGGAATTCCGCCTGTGCTCGCATGAGCAGCTGGAATCCCCTGCCGGATACTCTGAAAATTCAGAACTTGCCTTTGCAGATGTGGAAGTACGCTACAATCCTGAAAAAAATGACTTTTATCTAAAAAAAGCCACACTGCTCTCTATTCTTTCGCTGCCGGCATCTGACCTGTTTTTCTTGAACGGAGCAAGCCACTTCTTAACAGGGCTTGAACAAAATCCTAACAAAGATGAAAAACAGGATTTGGCATGGCGATTCAAATTTTTGTACGGAACAAGCGTTCGCCCGGCGGAATGGCTTCAGATTTATCTTATGGGCGGCACAGACACTTATTTTTCTCCAAGGTACAGTTATGGAACAGATTTGCTTCTTGGTGGCGAGGCAGGTTTTCTTGCAGGAAACAAGATATGGAAAAATAAAATTTCTGCAAGTGTAATGCAGTCGCCGTTTGACATAGAGCACTTCAGGACGCAATTTGCCGCGGACACCTGCGTTTTTCTATCACAAAATATGGCGCTAAAAGGAAATTATTCATTCAACATGGACTACGGAAATTACCGCCACGAATGGTCATTTTCAGTGAACGCATATTTTTAAAAGTATAGAAAAAATACAGATTCAAGTGTATATTTTGACAACATTAGGAATGCAAACAGATGAAAAAAATTGAAAGACCGAGCACGCAGAATGATTCAAAAACAAATTTTTCTGATTTTTTATTGAATGAAATAAGCAATCCGCTTCAAATTCTTCAGGCATCTGCAAAACTCCTTGAAAATCCTGTTGACGAAAAAACTCAGCTTCTTACATCAAATCTGATTAAAAAAAATGTGCAGGAAATAAAAAATATTTTTGGAAACGCAATTTCCACCGGCGATGACAACTTTTCAGAAAGCAACATTTCTTTCGAAAACCAGAATATTTCCATTCAAAAAGAAATCCCCGAAAAAATTTCAATTGGAATTTTCAGCAAAAAAGATTCCGACAATTCAAATCTTCGGCTTGTGCTTCAGTCTTATGG
>CAVBXG010000001.1:0-27514 GCA_963599585.1 bacterium | reverse complement strand
GTCTTATGGATTTTTTGTGCGGATTATAAAAAATCAGGGCGAAGTTCTTTCCGCAATCCAGGAAAACCTTATCCAGATGCTGATAATTTCGCCGGAAAACGAAAATGACAAAGTTTTTTCCCTCTGCGCAGAAATCCGAAGCCATTATTCCCAGCAAGATTTTACGATTTTGATGATTTTGAACAGATTCAACTCTTTTCTTACTGAAAAACTTTTTGAGCTAAAAATAAACGATTATCTTCTGCGCCCTTTTGATGTTTCAGCGTTGATTTTCCGTATTCAGGAAATTGAAAATTACAGAACTTTGCACCACGAAAAACAGGAACTTTTAAAATCCGAGCAGGAAAAAAATACGTTTTTATATTTTGTAACGCACAACGTAAACACGCCGCTTACACTTTTATTGAATGAAATCCAGAATCTTTCAGAATTGTACAAAAATTTTCCAGAAGAAAACAAAAAAAATCCAGATTTTGAAAACACAATCCAAAATATCCAGAAAAATGCACGGGCAATAAATATTATCATTCAAAATGTCTTGGATTCGTATAAAATTTCAGACAGAAAATACATCATAAACCCAAAAATCCTGAATCTTGAAAATTGCCTGAAAAAAGAGACAGAATTTCTTTCCCAAAAGGCGGAAAATAAAAATCAGAAGTTCAGCTTTAAATGCTCAGTAAAAGAACCTTGCGTTTTTTGCGACGAATACAGCCTGAAAGGAATTTATGAAAATCTTGTTGACAACGCAATAAAATACACAAAATACAACGGAAATATAACGGTTTCAATTGAAGAGCAAGCGGATTTTATAATTCTGAACGTAATTGATGACGGACAGGGAATTCCAAAAGAAAAACAGGAAATTCTGTTTGACCGCTTTGCAAAAATAGGGTCAAGTCCGACTGGCTCAGAAAAATCCTGCGGGCTCGGGCTTTTTGTTGTGAACGAAATCTGCAAACTGAACGACCTGATTCTTGAATATTCCGAGAACAAATCTGAGGAAACAGGAAGCATTTTCAGCGTGAAATTTAAAAAAGTTGGATAAATTCAAATAAATCGGGTAAAATATAAGGAATGCAAGAAAATGAACTTATATTGATTGTCGAGGATTCTGAAGATTTAAACAATTTTATGGCAAAAAATCTGCGGAATCAAAATTATGAAGTTATTCAATGTTTTAATGCGGACGAAGCGTACAAGCAGCTTTCAAAAAATTCAGTCAGTCTTATAATCTTGGATTTGAACCTTGGAAATGGCGACAACGGAATGGAAATTCTACATTCCATCAGAATTCAGAGCAAAATGCTTCCGGTAATAATTGTCTCTTCAATCCAGAACGAAAAAACAAAAGTCCAGGGATTCAAAGAAGGCTGCGACGACTATATAATCAAACCTTTTTATATTGAAGAACTGATTCTGCGCGTAAAACGAATGTTGGAAAAATTTTCATTTTCTGGATTTGACACAAAGCCATTGGAAGAAGTTTATTCCTGCGGAATTTTTAAAGTTGACACAACAAACCAGACTGTCTACAAAATGGAAAAATCTATTCCAATGCGAAAAAAGCAGTTTGACCTGATTCTTTACTTTATTCAAAATCCGAACAAAATTTTGTCTTTTGAAACAATTTTCCAGAATGTATGGAACGAGCCTGTTCCCGATGAAAAGACTTTGGAAAGCAATATTTACGTGAACATAAAAACTTTGCGGAATCTTATTGAAGATGACAAAAAAAATCCGAAGCACATTGTTTCTGTAAGCAAATGTGGCTACATTTTTGTTCCATAAATTTCAGAAAAACTAAAAAAGATAAGCAGTGCGTTCCTTTATAAAATCACGCTTCTTCAAATCCGCAAGCGAAAGCACCTTGTTTATGTCCTGCTGCGGTGTAATTTTTGACCAGCCGACAGAAACAAACGGCATCTCATCAATTTCTGAACATTCCTTTATAAATTCCATAAAGAATTTCTTGTTCAGCTCGTCAAAATCAAGCTGAATATCCTTTGAAATCACGCAGAATTCCTCGCTTCCAATCCGGAACAAAGCCCCATACTTTCTGTAAAATCTGCTGAAAATCCGCGAAACCGCAATCACAAGGGAATCAACTTTCTGACGGTTGTAATTTAACTTAAGTTTTTCAAAATTATCAATCTCAACAACAATCAAAACCGAATCCTTTTTCTGCATATCAAGTGTTTTCCTAAAACTTTTGTAATTCCGCAGATAAGTCTGAGTATCAAACTGCTGGTAAAGTGAACCGTGATACATAAAATAAAAACTTATGGAAATTATAACCGCAAGCCAGGTAATCTGAATGTCCGGGCGCACAATCTGAACAGCAGTTCCTATGAACACAAAAATAAAATTCAGAAAAAGAATTCCGCAGTTGTTCTGCCAAAAACGCAGCGAAAGAATTATATTCTGCACAAGAAAATAAAGCAGTCCGATTCCATAAAAAATCATGTAGACAAAAAAGCCTTTTGCGCGCGAATAATTATTCATCTTATCAACGTAGAAAACGCCAAAATCATTTCCCAGAACAAGCATCAAAAGCATCCAGACTGAATACAAAATCCACATGCCAAAAATAAAAAATATCGTCTTTTTGTTGTCAGAAAACTCAGGAAGAAGCGCAGTTCCAAGCGTAAAATAAACCAATGGCGTCAAGCTGAATCCAAAATAATTCGACGCAATATGAAAAAATCTCCACCGCAACGAAGTTCCATCAAAAATCAGCGTAAGAACTTCCATAACGCAAATCACAAAAATAATTGAGCAGGTTGTCATAAAATTCCGCTTTTGAAACCTGCTGATAACAGAATTGCTTTCTATCGAAACAAACAGCATTACAAGAGAAAACAGATTTATGAATGTAATTGCTATAAACCAAGAAGACATAGTTTAAAAATGAACAATAGAAAACTTGAGATTGCCACGAATCAAATTAAAACAAATTTTAACAGGCAAAAGATTCTCTTTTTCGGACGGGGGGGGGTAAGTAAGCATCTAAACATATCAAAACAATTATTTACATATAATCACAATTTTGTCAACGATTAAAGGATTCTTAAAAGACAAAAAGACGTACAGAAATGAAACTGCCGGGAACCAGACTCGAACTGGCACGACCTTTTACGGTCGAGGGATTTTAAGTCCCTTGTGTCTACCATTCCACCATCCCGGCAAAACAGATGAATATATAATATAGAAAAAACTAGTATTTTGCAATACATAAAGATTTTTGCTACAATAATTTTATGTATTCAGACACACATTTTCATTTTGAACATACAATTTGCCGTAACAGCGCGGAAAATCCTATAAATGGAGCAGAAATTTTAGCGGAAATGGCAAAAAAAGACTGTTTTTTTGGGCTAGACATTGGAACAGAAAGCGATGATCTTCTAAAAAGACAAGCATGCGTTGATAACGCCATTGCGCAGATAAAAGACACGCGCCTTGCGGATAAAGTGCGGAAATTCGTTTATTTTGCGGCGGCAATCTGGCCTTCCACGGAAGAAATAGAAAACCGGCATAAAAGCATGGAAATCCTAAAGGAACAAATTTTGGCGGCAGAAAATTCAAAAGACAACGACACTTTAAATAGAAAAATCATTGCAATCGGCGAATGTGGCTTGGATCACCACTGGAATCCTTCCGGCGTAGACGGCAGATGCGAATCAGATTTTGACCAGAAAATGCTAAATGCGGAACGAGAACTTTTTGAAATGCAGCTTGAATTTGCAAAGGAACGCTCGCTTCCTGTAATAATCCATTCGCGAGACGCTTTTGAAGACACTTTGGACTGCATAAAAAATATCGGATATGACAATGGAATCATCCACTGCTACTCCTACGGAACAGAAGAAGCAAAAAAATTCCTTGAGCGCGGATGGCACATTAGCTTCAGCGGGTCTGTAACTTATACAAAAAAGCGAAAAATGCCAGAAATGGAAGAATTGATAAAACTGATTCCTGATGACAGAATCTTGTGCGAAACAGATTCGCCTTACCTTGCGCCAGTTCCATTCCGGGGAAAAACGAACACACCGCTGTTCATCGAACAGACTTACAATTTTATTGCCGGAATCAGAAAAACATCGCCTGAAAAACTAAGCGAAACAGTCGATTCAAATATAAAAAAATTATTCAACTTGGCTGAATAAACCGCTCATTTCATCGCGCCATTCAGGTTTGGAATCTCGACCTTCCCATTCAATAATCTTTTTGATGTGGAAATGACGCTGGTCACGGATATTTTCATACGAAAGCACAGCAAAACGACCTTGACCGATATAAGCGATTTTTTCATTTTGACCAACAGTTTCTCCAGCAGAAACCTGTTCCATTGCACATTCAAAATGAATCGGAGTTCCAGAAGATTTATCTGACATTGCGCTGGCCATATCAACAATCATCTTTCCGCATTTTGGACAGATAATTTCGCGGGATTTTAACTCTTTTATTGCCTGCTCACGCTGTGCAAGCGACTCAGGATTCTCATGGTTTACAAACTGAAACTGTCTCTGACTTGAATTTGTGTTTTTTGCAGAAGAATTCGGCTGAAAATTACGGTTGCCAAAAGAATTCTCGTTGCTGTTTTTTTTCTGTTCATTCCAGTTGCGGTTGCGATGTCTATTTCTGCTATGTCTATTTTTTTCCATAAATCAGCTCCCGTTTCGAGCTAAAAACTAATCCCGAAACAAAAATTCATCAGGATCTTCAACCAACTTTCGGCTGATTACCTGTGCAATTCGCTGGATGGCATTATTCAAATAATCTTTGTCATGTATTTTTACACGCAACTCCATAAGCCGCGTAGAAATTACATCATCACTCCGGTCCAAGACCAAAGTTTCAGTTGCTTCCCTTAATTCAGAAATCATAAAAACTCCGCAAACGCATTTTCAATATGATAAACCTGCGGTAAACCCGGCATATCAAGAACAATCACATCAAATCTGATATAGCTGTTACTATATTGTCGATTGATTGCAAGAAAACGTTTAGCGGTTTTGACAATTCTTTTTTGCTTTCTGCCATCCAAAACGTGCGATAAAAATTCAAAATTGCCATTGGGAAGAGTTTTTACTTCCACAAAAACAATAAATTCTCCTTTTTTTACAATTATATCAATTTCACCTTGCTTTGTCCTAAAATTCCGCTCAACAATTTCATATCCTTTTTCTGAAAGATATTCTGCCGCGCGGTTTTCCCCGGAATTTCCAGTCTGTTTTCTATTATCTGAACAAATCAAAGGCTTTCCAGTTCCTCAACATCATCAAAAGATTCTTTATGAACAATTTTATCCATCTGGTTCTCAGACGTTGAAGGTTTATAATCTTTTGGATCAATCTGATGCCCAGCGGTCAACAAATATGGAATTTTCCAGTGCGCCAGCGCAGAAACATGATAAGGCTTCGCCTGTTTTCCAGCCGCCAAAAACATATTTTTGCCATCATCAAAATAAACCGGCTCAGAAAAACAACTTCCAATATGAATCAAACTGCAATCCAATTTATTCATTTCCATATAAAATAATTTTACAACTTTTTGTCACATTCCACAACTGCGGCAAAAATTTTTGCGACAATTTCCCAAGTATTTTCAGGAATCGCAGCACCAATCTCCTGAACAGAAAGGATATTTGCCGCCGTAATATTTTTCACAACCGGAATTTTCTGTTTTTCAGCAATTTCAACCAGTTTTTCGGCAAGCTCGCCCTTCGCTTTTGCAGAAATAAACGGAAGATTTGCATTTTTAGGATATTTTAGCGCAACCGCCTTGAAATTATTTTTTTTCATACGCTCAAACTCACACTGCTGATTTCAATATCGTCCGCGGAAAATTCAGAAAAATCCCGAACCGAATCAATATCTCCAATTTTTGTTTTTTCAAACGACGATTTTAAAATCTCCACAAGAATTTTAGTCCTTGCTGAAAAAGAACAGCCCGCATTCAAATACAAAAGCTGATTTCCATTCAAACCAAACTCAAAAACATAATTCTCATTTTCAAGATAAAAACAGACAACCGCCTTCTCTAGTTTTTTGGAACTGTTTTTAAGAAATCCGCAGAAAGAGCCGTTTCCATATTTTTCTTCAAAACTGAATTCAAACGGAATTTTTATCCAGCTTCCAAAACCTTTTTCTGCCTGAACCAAAAATTCGCCAGAATCAAAACTAAAACCAATATGATTGAACAATGTCAAAATACCAGGCCGATTTTTTAGATTTTCAGAAGAATTCAATATATTTTCAAAAAAGACCTGAAAAGGATTTTCTGTTTTTAGCGGAAACGCATTTTTTTCAGAAATTTCTTCCGAAACGTCATCATTTCCCAAAATTTCTGTCACTTTTTTTTCATCAGAAGAAATCCCCTTTTCTTCCAGAATAAAAGCCACATCAGCAGCAGTTTTAGTTTTTTCCTTGTTTTTTATTTTGTCCGCGATTTTCCGGCTTTTTTGAAATGTCTCCAAAGAAAAACGCGCGCCCAGCATTTTCATCTGCTGCAACATTGAAAAAGAAATATTGTCCGGCACAAGCCCCATTTTTTCAAGAAACTGCGCCTGATTTTCAGAAGTGACGCGTTGAACCGAATTTTTATTTTCAGGATTTTGCTGCACTTTTTGAAGAATTATTTTTCCATTCTCAAGTTTTAATTTTGCCAGGAATCCGCTCCCTTCTGATAAAGGAATCTCGGATTTCAGAAGAAATCTTCCACCGGAAAACGCAGCCAAATAAGAATTGTTTCCGTTGTTTTTTATTATGCGCACATAAACAGAACTGCCCTCCCGAAGTGAATTTTTTCCATTCACATTTGAGAGGGCAGCCAAATGCACTACAACATCAGTTTTCATGCAATAAGAAAATTATTTTTTTGCCTTTGCAGCTTCTGCAGCCGCATGATCAGCATTGTGTTCTGCCTTAAGAATTTCTTCCTGCGCATGAGCAGCAGCCTCTGCAGCCTTGTTCTGTTGTGCGATGAATGCAGAAACTTCTCCACCAAGCATTTCCTTAACTTTCTTGCCTTTACCAACCTTGTCGCGGAGATAGTAAAGTTTTGCACGGCGTACTTTACCAGCACGAACGATTTCAACCTTTACAATGCGAGGGCTGTTTATAGGGAATACACGTTCAACACCAACGCCGTAAGATTCCTTGCGAACTGTAAATGTCTTGCGAACGCCTGCATTCTTAATGCAGAGAACGATTCCTTCATAAACCTGAATACGTTCTGTTTTTCCTTCAATAATCTTAAAATATACTTTTACTGTATCACCAACTTTGAACTGAGTTGTAAAAGCACGTTTCTGTTTTTCTTCTACTGCTTTAATAAGATCCATTATAAATCTCCTGAATTGACAGATTCTCGCAATTGCCTGCGCGCCATCTTCTGCTTTTTTTTGCAGTTTTTAATGGCAGTCTGTTCTGTTATTTCCTCAATCATCAATTCGGCTTCTAAAGAAAGCTGATTATTTTTGCGAGCCTCCCAAATCATGTCCGGGCGAACGCGTAATGTTTTTTCCAACCTTTTCTTTAACCGCCACTTCCGAATAAGCTCATGATTTCCCGAAAGCAAAACCTCTGGTACTTTCAAGCCCTTGTATACTTCTGGCCTAGTATACTGTGGGTATTCAAGAAGTCCGTCGCTATGACTTTCTTCCGCAAGTGAATCGCTGGAAATTACGCCGTCAACCAATCTATAGATTGCGTCAACCATAACTGTAGCAGCCAATTCACCACTGCTCATAACGTAGTCGCCGATAGAAATCTCGTCGTCTACATAAAAGTCAACAATTCTTTGGTCAATACCTTCGTAACGTCCGCAGATAAAAACCAATTCATCTTCACGACTTAATTCAACAGCCTTTTTCTGCGTAAAAGGAGTTCCAGCAGGCGTAACATAAATTACGCGTTTTCTGATTGCCTTCACACTATCCAAAGCTCTGCTTAATGGTTCTGTCATCATAAGTTGACCAGCACCACCGCCATAAGGAGCGTCATCACATTTCTTGTGTTTATCAAGAGCAAAATCTCTGATGTTCACAAGGTCGTAGGCAATAATTCCCTTTTCAACCGCTTTAGCCATGATTGAGTTTTCAAAAAAAGCCCGCGGAATTTCAGGAAATAAGGTCAGCACAGTAAATTTCATGGAATTACTCCAGAATCCAGAGGTGCATCAGCTGAATTGTCTTTTCAACGACATTGACGTTACAAATATAGTTAAGATTCAAAGGCACTAAAACCTTGCGAACCTTGCCTGAACTTGTACGTTTCAAATCATCAGAAAGAACAGTGCAACTCTCGGAGAGAGAAACTTCTAGCAAGTAACCAGCTCCGCCTTCCAATACGTCTGTGATTGTTCCAACACTTTCTGTCAGTGCAGTCCCAGCTGCCGCTTCTTCGCCATTCCAAATCAAGGAACAGCCAATCAAATCTTTGATGTACCACTCATTCTCGCCAAGAGGATGAGCATACTTACGGTCAACAACCAATTCCCATCCGTTGTACTTACGCACTTCCTCAGGAGAATCAATTCCCGCAACTTTCATATACAAGGTACCGCATCCCATTTCTGCAAATTCAACTTTGCATTTTTTTGAATCAGAACCGTGCCTTAAAGTAACTTCCTTCAACACTTCGATATGCTCGTAGTAGCCAGAAGCACTTTCAACTTTAAATTCACCCGTAACCCCATGCGAGCCTCGGATAAAACCAACAACAAGCTGCTCGTTTTCCATCAGCAAAATTAATCCAGAATATCCAGACTGTAGCGCTTTCCGTCTTTTGTAGCAGAAGCACTAAGAACAGTTCGCATAGCCTTAGCAATGCGGCCGTACTTTCCAATCACCTTGCCAATATCACCTTCAGCAACTTTAAGTTGAAGAACCATACCTTTTTCGCCTTCAGTTTCGTTTACTGAAACCGCAGATGGATCATCGACCAATGATTTTGCAATATATTCGATCAGGTCTTTTTCCATTTCCGTTTCCTATTCTTAGTTTGAAGACTTTTTAGACTGTTCTCTAATCAACTTTTTTACGATGTCTGTCGGCTGAGCACCAACACCAATCCAGTAGTTAGCACGCTCAAGATCGATAGAAACCTGGCGTTCTTCTGCTTCAATAGGCATGAAAGTACCAATTTCTTCGATGCAAACTCCATCACGTGGCTTGCGAGAATCCTGAACTACAACACGGTAGTAAGGACGCTTCTGTGTACCGAATCTCTTAAGTCTGATTTTGACCACTTTATAACCTCCACAGGACTCAATCGTACTGGATCAAGTCCCGAAATTTCAATTTTGCATAGTAATACTCATTGTGAGTATGAATAAATATTTTATAGAATTCTTGCGTTTTGGTCAATGTAAAGAAAGACGGGGAAAGATTTCCCCTCGGCTCAACTGTTTCGCTCCGCTCACCATTTTCGCCTACCCCTTCTCCTAGGGGAACTTTTCCCCTAAAACCCCTTTTTAGCGCAATGCCGAACCTTCAAACCTTGAAAGGAAATTCTTTGTGCGTTCCTGCTGCGGATTTCCAATAACCTGCTCAGGTTTTCCTTCCTCAACAATCACACCGTGATCCATAAAAATAATATAGTCGCTTATATCGCGAGCAAAAGACATTTCGTGAGTAACAACAACCATTGTCATCTTTTCTTTTGCCAAATCTTTTATTACAGAAAGAATTTCGCCGGTAAGCTCAGGGTCAAGGGCGGAAGTCGGCTCGTCAAACAGCAGAACTTCCGGTTTTAGCGCAAGCGCACGCGCAATTGAAACCCGCTGTTGCTGTCCGCCAGAAAGTTCACACGGATAAGAATCAGCCTTTGCCGAAAGCCCCATGCGCTCAAGAAGTTTCAACGCCACTTCCTTTGCCTCTTCCTTGGATTTTTTCAGAACGCAAAGCTGCGCATCCATCACATTCTGCAGAACTGAAAAATGAGGAAACAGATTAAAATTCTGAAAAACCAGCCCGCTTTTCAAAATTATTGAGTGCATGACATTTTTTGGCGTATAAACGCCATCTTTTACAAGAGAATTTCCGCAAATTTCAATCGTTCCGTCATCAACTTTTTCCAGCTGGCTTATGCACCGCAGAATTGTAGATTTTCCAGAGCCGCTCGGACCGATAATCGAAAGAACCTCGCCTTCCAGCACCGAAAAAGAAATTCCTTTCAGAATGTTCAAAGTTCCAAATGATTTTTTTAAATTTTCTACTTTGATTATTTCATTTTTGTTGTCTGCCATGGAATTTCCTACCGGTAATAAGAAAGTTTTTTCTCAAGTTTTGCAAATGCGAACGAAACGCCCCAGTTCATCACAAAATAAAAAACTCCAGCAATAAAAAGCGGCGCAAAACTGAACATTGCGCTCTGCCGTTCCTTTGCAACCATCAGAAGCTCAGCAACACCAATTACAGAAACCAGAGCTGTGTCTTTTACAAGAGTAATAACCTCGTTTCCCATCGCAGGCGTAATTCTTTTTATAACCTGAAACAAGACAACCCTGAAAAAAGTCTGATATTTTGTGTAGCCCAGAACTTTTGCCGCCTCATACTGGCCTTTTGGAATCGACTCAATTCCGCCGCGGTAAATTTCTGCGAAATACGCCGCATAATTTATTGTAAGCGCAATAATCGCCGCCACAAAGCGGTTCCAGATAAACTGAATTCCAAGATTGAAACTGTCGTTAAGCCATTTTATAAAAAGTCCGGGAGCAAAATAAACCACCAGAAGCTGAAGCATCAGCGGCGTTCCACGGATTATAAGGAGAAAGACATTTGTTGTATTTGAAAGAATCTTATTTTTTGACATTCTTCCCATGCACACAAAAACCGCAAGAGGAACTGCAAAAATCAATGTCAAAAAGAATACTTCCAGCGATGTTCCAGTTCCCCGGAGCATCGCAAGAAGCATTTTTACGTAACGCGGACTCAAAATTATTTTCCGATTACAGTAATATCACTGCCGAACCATTTTGTTGAAATTCTTTCAACTGTTCCGTCAGCTTTCATTGCTTCCAAAGTTTCCTGGACTGCATCGCGGAGTTTTACATCATTTTTGCGGAATGCAATTCCATATCCTTCCTGCGCAAGAACTTCTGAAACAAGAACCAATGGCTTTTTGCTCTGGGAAATATCATAAGCGGCAACAATGCTATCCATAACAACACCGTCAAGTCCACCGATTACAAGGTCATTGAGCGCAGTAATATTTTCCTTGAAAAGAATAATATCTTTTACCGAATTCGCGAATTCTTCATTGTCTTTTATAGCATCCTGCGCAGAAGAACCGCTCTGAACACCGATTGTTTTTCCCGCAAAATCAGAAAGTTTTGATAGTCCAGAATTTTTACGGACAACAAGAACCTGATCATTGTTCAAATATGGTTTTGTGAGTGCAAGAGCTTCCTCGCGTTCTGGAGTGATTGTAAGTCCGTTCCAGATACAGTCAATTTTTCCTGTAGAAAGTTCCATTTCCTTTGCGTCCCAGTCAATCGGCTGAGCCTTAAAAGAAACTCCAAGGCGGCTTGCAACTTCAGAGGCAAGATCAATATCAAAACCTACGATTTCGTCGTCATCATTGCGGAAGCCCATCGGCGGGAACGAATCGTCAAGACCAAGAACGAACACACCACGAGATTTTAATTCTTCAAGAGAATTGTCAACTTTTGATGCTTTTTTACATCCAGCAAGACCTGCAACCAAAGCCACAGCGGCAACAATCAATGCGATTTTTTTCATTTATAGCTCCTATAACTATTTTTATTTTATTTTTTTTGCAAATTCTTTTAACGCGGAAATCTGTTCAAGAACTTTTGATTCCGCCGGTCCGCCATCAGTTTTTCGCGCATTAACGCACGCTTTTGGCGAAATAATATCATAAATATCATTTTCTATAAGTTCAGAGCAAGATTTAAATTCTTCTACAGATAAATCTTCCAGCCGGCAATTTTTTTCGATTGCAAGGCGAACAAGACGCGCGCTGACTCCATGTGCCGTGCGGAACGGAAGCCCTTTTCGCACAAGATAATCCGCAACATCAGTGGCGTTCAGGAAGCCACCTTCGCAGGCAGAAGCCATTTTTTCAACATTCCACTTTGCAGAAGAAATCATTTTTGTAAACACGCTAAGATTTGCGTTAACAATATCGCAGGCTTCAAAAAGACTCTGTTTATCCTCCTGCATATCGCGGTCATAGGCAAGCGGAAGAGCTTTCATCATTGTAAGAAGCGCAATCAAATCTCCATAAACACGTCCAGTTCTTCCGCGGATAAGTTCTGCAAAATCAGGATTTTTTTTCTGCGGCATGATTGAAGAGCCGGTTGACCATTTTTCGCTCAAATCAATGAATGAAAATTCAGTTGTCGCCCAAAGCACAATCTCCTCGCAGAAGCGCGAAAGATGCATCTGCACAAGAGACATATTGCTTGCGGTTTCAATACAATAATCGCGGTCAGAAACGCTATCCAGAGAATTCATTGTTATTTCAGAAAAACCAAGCTCATTTGCCTCAAACTTTCTGTCGAGAGGAAGCCCCGAACCTGCAAGAGCCCCGGAACCAATCGGACTTATTGAAATCCGTTTCAAGCTGTCCTCAAGGCGGTTCCAGTCGCGGGTCAAAGACCAAGCCCATGCGCACAAATGATGCGCAAGCGTTACCGGCTGGGCGTGCTGCATATGCGTGTAGCCCGGAATTATATCTTTTGTATGCTGAGCCGCAATCTGAGCAAGAGAATCTATCAAAGTCAGAATCCTGTTCTGGATTTCCGGGATGAATCTTGTAAGATAAAGGCGTTCGTCCAGCGCAATCTGGTCGTTACGGCTTCTTCCAGTGTGGACTTTTTTGCCTGGCTCACCGATTCTGTCCGTCAAAGTTGCTTCAACAAAAGAATGAATATCTTCCGCTGAATAATCAATTTTCAGCGTGCCGTCCAGCAAGTCTTTTTCAATTGAATCCAAGCCTTCAACAATTTTTTCAGCCTCATTCTTGGAAATAATTCCCGCATGACCAAGCATTTTTGCGTGAGCGCGGCTGCCTTTTATGTCATCCAAAGCCATTCGCTCATCAACATTTATAGAAGTTTCAAAAGCAACAGCCTCAGCGTCAGGACCTTCCTTAAAACGTCCGTGCCAAAGCGCCGCATGATTATCTTGAGTTATTGTTCCGTGTTCCATACTTTGATTATAACGGAATGAACATCGCTTTACTAGTAAGCGCCGGAGCAAACATAACACAAAAAATAATAGCTAAATTTTTAGTTTTATATACTGAATCCACAAATTGAATGTGCGGGAAGAAAAAGAAAGCGACAACCGAACCATTCGGTGCGATAGCAAGCAATTTTTGAAGAAAATTGCGCAGTCTGATACTTTGTACGCTCCGCATGGTGAATTGGCGCGCTTTTTCTGGTAGCTCATTCAATTTACTTCAGAAAGAATAAAACTAAAAATTCATCTTATCAATTATATCTGATTCTTGGATCGACGAATGCCAGCAGAATGTCGCTCAGAACCATTCCAGCAAGAACAAGAGCCGAGATGAACATGCTGTTCGCAAGCACAAGGTTTATGTCCTGCTGAAGAACCGCCTCGTACATAAGCCGCCCGATTCCCGGATATGCAAAAATGATTTCCAGAACCAATGAGCCGCTGAAAAGACTCGCAAGAAGATTCGCGCTTCCAGTTATGTATGGATTCAGAGTGTTTCTAAAAGCGTGGTTCAAATAAACTCGTTTCTCGCTGATTCCTCGGGCACGCAACGCAAAAATATACGGAAGTCCCATCTGGTCAAGCATTGTTGCGCGAATCATCCGCATCGTTCCGCCAACGCCACCCAAAAACGACGCAAGAAGAGGAAGAAAAATATGATGAACATAACTGAACGAAAATTTCACAGGAGCTTCAGCAAAAGGAAAATCCGGGTAACCTGTAACCGGGAAAAGATTTGAGACAGACGCAAAAAGCTGAAGCAAAATCAGAAGAAGAATTCCCGGAAACGCATGGAAAAACAGCGCAAAAAACGTTACAGCCGTATCAATCTTTGTTCCCGCCTTGCTTGAAAAATAAACTCCCAGCAAAAACGAAATCAGCGTGATAAAAACAAGGGAAATAAGATTCAGCAGAACAGAATTCCAGATTCTCGTCCTTATAAGAAAACTTACCGGCGCGCGCGAAATAAGGCTCGTTCCCAAATCGTGATGAACAACAACGCGGTTCAGCCATTTAAAATACTGAACATAAAACGGTTTATCCAGACCAAATTCTGCGCGCAACTGGACCATCTGCTCATCGGAAAAATTATTCTCGCCTTTCGCATTGTTTCCAGGACTTTTTCCGCCTTCAACAGAACTCATTATCTGCTGGCTCATCATCTGGTCAACAATATCGCCCGGAGCAAGTTCCATCAGCCCAAAAAGCGCAAATCCCAAGAAAAACAGCAGAACCAGCATTGTCAAAAGCCGCCCAAAAATAAACGAGGCAAGCGGCGCTTTTTTTCTGAAAATCGCCCATGGAAGAGAGACAGTTTCTTTTATCTTAGCAAAAAAATTCTTCAAATTCATCGTGATTTTCTAATTATACAATTCTTTTAGTTTTTCAGATACACAAAATCGTAAACCGCGCCATTTTTATTGTCGTAATAAACATTTTCAAGATTCCATTTGTTTCGGATTGCAAAAAAACTCCGGCTGCGCAAAAGATAAATCACAGGACATTCTTCAAGAATCAGACGCTGATATTCGTTCCAGATTTTTTCCGCGGCGGCTCGATTATTCGTATAACATCCTTCATTATAAAGATAGTCGATTCTAGCCTCCCAGTCTGTCGCCGGTGTTTTCTGTAAAGGATTCCAAAGATGAAGATTTCCGCTGGAAGGCCAGACATTGCTCCCCTGCGACGGAAACATATTTGCGCCAAGCCCGATTATCAGCGACTGCCAGTCATAAGTTGAGGTAAGCATTTCCACCATTTTCTGAAAATCAGTTTGACGGATATTAACTTTTATTCCGACTTTTGAACATTCATCCGCAACAATCATGGCAATATCGTTTACAACTGTATTTGAAGACGCGATTGTCAAATCATATTCAATCTTGTTTCCGGCGGAATCGCGCATAACACCCGAAGAATCGCGGAAAAAACCTATATCCGCAAGAAGTTTTACCGCGCGGTCCGGGTCATACCGGTACTGCAAAGTAATATCAGGGTTATAGAAAGGATTTGCGTCCGGGAAAAAGTCGTATTTCGGCTCAGCAAGCCCACGGTAAGTCTGATTTATAATCCGGTCGCGGTTCAAAAGACAGCTCATTGCCTGCCGGAATTTTTTGTTTGTGAACCAGGAATAACAAAGCGAATCTGAATTTTTCGGATTCTGGTTAAAGCTCCAAAGCTGCGCGCCCATTGAACCTTCAGCATTAAAAACCGTGTAGTCATCTTTTTGATTTTCACCAACATCATAGACTTCCTCCGGGCGAGGACTGAAAGTCTCGGTTTTGCCTTCCTTAAAAAGAAGATAATTTGTATTCATATCGCCGACAATCTGGCAGATTTTTGTTTCATAATAAGGAATTGAAATTCCGTTCTCATCCTTTTCCCAATAATTCGGATTCCGCTTAAAAACTAGTCTTTGTGCCGGCGTATATTCAACCAAATACCATTTTCCGCAGCTAGGAATTGAAAGAGGATTGCAGTCCGCAGAAAAAAGATTTTTCACAGCCTCAAATCCGCCCTCATCTTTTGCTTTTTTATAGATAAAACTTGGGCAAAGGCTCATATTTGTCGCCAAAAGCGGATCTGCAACAATCCGCGGAAAAACAAAATCAAACTTTTTGTCATCGATTTTTACACATTCAATCCGTTTTTCGCTTCCATCCGGCATTTTGCACCACTGCTGGCCATAACCTGAACTCGCAAAAACCTCATCGCCGGCAATCTCATTGTACCAAAATACAAAATCATCACTTGTAACCGGGATTTTTTTGTCATTATCATAATACGTCCAGAAAATTCCATCGCGCAAAGTATAATGAACTGTAAGAGTTCCTTTTTTTTCGTCAGTTTCAACCTCAAAATACGCAAGACGCGGCTTCCATTCCCTAAGATATGCGTCATAGTCAACAAGATAGTCAAGCGTTTCGCTTATAATTGCGCTGCTTTCGCCGTCACGCTCGCCAATAAGCTGATTGAATGTTTTTGGGTCAGAAAAAATCGCGTCGTTCCAAGTTCCGCCCAATTTTCCAGGGTTCTGTTTTTCCGCCTTCCACGGTTTCCTTAAAGTTTTTTCAACAAGCGCAGAATCACCAGTTTTTGTAAGTTCTGCAATTTCCGCAAGAGTCATCTCCTGTGTCTTTTTGCAGGAAACAAACATACAAACGACAAAAATAAAAATAACGGCCGGAACATTTTTTTTCATATTTGATATTTTACAACATTACAGCCAAAAAAAAAGCGTCTTTTACTGAAATAAGATTCAATAAAAGACGCTAAAAAATCAGAGAAAATCTAAACGGTTTTTATATTACCATTTAACTTCAACTACATCGCAGATGTTCTTTTCGCCTTCTTCCATAGCGAAGAATTTTGCCTTTTCCATATTTGGAACAACATTGATTGTGTCGCCAAGACGGAATTCAGCATTTGCTGTTGTTTTTGCAATAACCTGCTGACCTTTGTTAGAAACAAGATACAAATGAGTTTCTGCACCAAGAGGTTCCTTGTTTACAATCTTCATCTGCATATTGTCTTTTCCAACCGGCTGAGCTGAATACTGCAAATCTTCCGGACGGATACCGAAAGAAACTTCCTTGCCGATATAATCCTTAAGGCAAGCAGTCTGAGCTTCTGTAGGAGTGATTTCGAAAGAACCTTCATCACAAACAATCTTTCCAGAACGTTCAAGAACTTTTACTGTCATGAAATTCATCGGAGGTGTTCCAATAAATCCAGCAACGAACTTGTTGATTGGGTTGTTGTACAAATACAAAGGCGCACCAATCTGCTGAACGTGACCGTCTTTCATAACAACGATTTTTGTACCAAGAGTCATAGCTTCTGTCTGGTCATGTGTTACATAAATCATTGTCTTCTGCTGTGTGTTGTGAAGAGCAGCGATTTCTGCACGCATTGTTACACGGAGCTTGGCATCAAGGTTAGAAAGCGGTTCATCGAACAAGAATACTTTTGGTTCACGAACGATTGCACGGCCTACAGCAACACGCTGGCGCTGACCACCAGAAAGAGCCTTTGGCTTTCTCTGAAGATATTCTGTAAGACCAAGCTGTTTTGCAGCTTCACGAACCTTGCGGTCAATTTCCGCTTTGTCAACTTTACGAAGTTTAAGACCAAAAGCCATGTTATCGTAAACTGTCATGTGCGGATAAAGCGCATAGTTCTGGAATACCATCGCAATATCGCGGTCCTTTGGCGGAACATCGTTCATCTCAACGCCGTCAATAAGAAGCTTTCCTTCTGAAATTTCTTCCAAACCAGCAATCATACGGAGAGTTGTTGACTTACCGCATCCAGAAGGACCTACGAATACGCAGAATTCCTTGTCTTCAATTGTGATATTTGCATTGTCTACAGCGCGAACACCGCCATCATAAACTTTTGCAATACCTTTAAGTTCTACTTTTGCCATTTTTTGCGTGGCCTCCTAATTCAGCAAACATTTCTGCTCGCTATTCGGGTTATATTATGCTTCATATTTTAAGGGCAAATAGTTTGGATGTCAAATTTTTTAATACAAAAAACAGCGGATTTTGTGTCCGTCTGGAAGCGTTTTGAATTCGGGAAGTTCATTCCGGCATTTTTCTGTTGCTTTTGGGCAGCGGTATGCAAACGGACAGCAATGTTCCTGCTCAAGAGTTGTCTTCACCTCAATATTTGACTTTGAAAGTTTACCGGACGCGCCCTCAAAAAGCAGTTTTGTATACGGATGAAGCGCGTCTTTGTACAAAGTCCGGGCATCGCCTTCCTCAACCATTACACCGCGGAACATAACGCCGATTCTGTCGCAAAAATACGAGGCAACCTTCAAATCGTGAGTGATAAAAATAAAGCTAAGATTTCTTTTCTGGCGCAAATCCTGAAGAAGATTTATAATTTGCCCCTGAATCGAAACATCCAGGGCCGAGACAACCTCATCGCAGACAAGAAGCTCCGGATTCATAATCAAACCGCGCGCGATTGAAATTCTCTGCCGCTGGCCGCCTGAAAATTCCGCCGGACGACGCTTTAAATCTTCCGCAGAAAGCCCGACTTCCTGAATAATTTCTTCAGCACGCTTCTGGGCATCCTGTTTTCCGCGCCACATGGACGAATACCGCAGGGCAGAAACAAGAATTTCATAGACAGACATGCGCGGATTCAACGATTTTGCTGGGTCCTGAAAAATATATTTAACTTTTTCACGGTAATTTTTCAATTCTTTTCTATTAAAAGAAGAAACATTCTTTCCAAAAAACTCGATTTTTCCAGAAGTCTGCCTGAACATCTGCACAATGAGCCGGACAGTCGTGGTTTTTCCGCAGCCGGACTCGCCCACAATTCCATAAGTCGAACCGGCCGGAATCTCAAAAGAAACATCGTTCACCGCATAGACAGTCTTTTTATTTTTGGCAAAAAATCCTGCCTCCAGATTGAACTGCTTTGTAAGACCGGAAACTTTTAGCGCGATTTTCTTGTTTTCTGCGGAAGGAGCAAAACCGCTTCCGAAAGAATTCATATTTTCAGTCAAATTTTTCCTCTTTTGAAATTGAAGCCATTTTTCCTTTTGTATAATGCTCGCCAAATTTCGGCAATGCGGAAATCAATGCTTTTGTGTATGGATGAGATGGATTTTTCATGATTTTTTCAGAAGAATCTGTTTCAACAACATTTCCATGGTACATAACGCAAATTCTGTCGCTTATCTGCGCCACAAGATTTATATCGTGACTTATAAAAATAATAGAAAGTCCGCGTTCCTCTTTTAGCTGCAAAAGAAGAGAAATAATCTGCGCCTGAATCGTCACATCCAGCGCGGTTGTCGGTTCATCCGCAATCAAAAGCTCGCAGTTCTGCGCAAGAGCCAGCGCAATTCCTATTCTTTGCAGCTGCCCGCCAGAAAACTGGTGCGGAAAAGCCTTAAGCCGCCCGAATGAATCAGGCAAACCGACATCCTTTAATAATTCCGCAGCCTTTTTATCAGATTCTTCCTTTGTAATATTTGGCTCGGAAACCTTGAATGTCTCAAAAAACACGCTTCCAATATTCTGAAGAGGGTCAAAACTTCTTCCCGGCTCCTGAAAAATCAGCGCAATTTTCTGTCCTCGGTAGCCACGCAATTCTTTCTGGGTAAGATTTGTCAAATCAACGCCTTTAAAATAAATTCTTCCAGACATTTCAGCATTCTGCGGCAAAAGTCCAGGAATCGCAGTTGTTGAGACCGACTTTCCTGAGCCAGACTCACCAACAATTCCTAAAATTTCGCCTTTATTTATATAGAAAGAAACATCTTTTACAGCCTGAATAAGAACTTTTTTTGTTCCGCGCAACATTCTGAACGATACGGCAAGATTTTCAACAGAAAGAAGTGAATCCTTATTTTTGCACAGAGAATTCTCAGTTTTTTCAGAATCGGCAAGTTTTCTTCTTTTAAATACGATATTGTACGGATCAAAAAAATCGCGCAAGGCATCGCCCAAAAAATTAAAGGCAAGCGTAACAAGAAGAAGCATAAAAACCGGCCACAAAAGCCAAGGAAAATTCCTAAGATTAGAAAGCGTTGAAATATCGCGGTTTATCAGCGAGCCCCAGCTCACCGCAGGATCGCTTATTCCAAGCCCAAGATACGAAAGAGTCGTTTCGCTCATTATGAATCCCGGAACAGAAAGCGCCGTGCTTACAATCAAAAGACTTGAAATCTGAGGAATTATATGTCTGAAAATCACAACAAGACTCGGAATTCCTTCCAGCTGCGCATCCACAACAAATTCCTCGCGCTTTATAGAATGAACCATTCCGCGGATTGTGCGCGCGCTTCCCGGCCAGCCCACCAAAGCCAGAATCAACGTAATCACCATGTAAGATGTGCCGGAATCCATTTTTGTATTCAAAAGTGAACGCAAAAAAAGAATAAAATAAAGCGACGGAATCAGCATAAAAAATTCGGCAAAACGCATGATTGCCCAGTCGGTAACGCTTCCAAAATACCCGGAAAAACCGCCAAGGACAATAGCAAGCAAAAGAGAAATCGCTGTTGCAACAAAACCGATTGTAAGCGAGATTCTGCTTCCATAGACAATCCTGCTGAAAAGATCACGGCCAAGATTGTCTGCGCCCAAAAGATAAACAGGATATTCAGAATCCGAGCCGAAAAGATGCGTTCTGCAAGGAATAATTCCCAAAATCTTGTACGGCTCGCCTTTTACAAAAAGTTTAAAGTTGTGGATACATTCCTCATCTTTTACACGAACATAATTCCACGTAGCTTTGTTTATGGCGCGGAACTCGCGGACTTTAAGCCCATTTTTTGTAAGCTGAAAATTCGCCGGATGAAAAGTATTGTTCTCGTAAGTCCGGGAAGCGGAATAAGGGGCGAAAAATTCTGCGAAAATCATCACAAAATACACAATCACAAGCAGAATCACACTTGTAAATGCAAGAGGACGAGTTTTTAAATACCGCAGAAAATTTTTCATCAGACTTGATATTTTTAGTTGTTCTTCATCCAGTTTTTAATGCCGCGAACAACATCAGAATCAATCACATGCTCAATGCGGCAAGCGTTCTGCTCAGCCTGCTCTTCTTCAAGACCTGTAATTTTCATAAGGAATTTTGTAAGAAGCTGATGCCTGTCGTAAACATCCTGGGCTTTTGCCAGCCCTTTTTCCGTAAAATTGATATGCTGGTTCTCATCAACAAAAATATAGCCGTCTTCTTTTAGAATTCCCATCGCGCGGCTTACGCTAGGTTTTGAAACGTTCAACTTGTGGGCAACATCAACAGAATGACATTCATTTTTTTCCTGCCAAATCATCAAAATCGCTTCAAGGTAATCTTCACCAGATTCGTACATCACTATTGCTCCTATCAGTTTCCTTCGCTTTCTAGTATAACACAAAATCGTGATGTACGATAGCATTTAATCGTTAGCCATGACTTCCTTTGAAAGTTCCAGAATCATATTGTAGATTGGCTTTCCGCCAGGAACCATCGGCAAAACCATTTCATCTTTGTCAACCCGGGCATCGATAATAGCGGCTTTTCCAGATTTAAAGGCTTCATCAAAAACTTTCGCGAATTCTTTTGCATTCGTCGCCTTGTAACCTTTGATTCCATAAGCGTCTGCAAGTTTTACCCAGTCAGGTCCAAAATCCAATGTTGTCTGGCTGAAACGCTTTCCATAAAAAAGACGCTGCCACATGCGGACATTTCCAAGCGCATTATTATTTTCAACAACAATCACAATAGGAAGATTATAGTGCGCGATTGTAGCAAGCTCGTTGCAGTTCATGCGAAAAGAACCATCGCCGGCAATATGAACAACTCTACTTCCTGTCTTAGAAAGAGAAATTCCGATTGCCGCACCAGTTCCGTATCCCATTGTTCCAAGTCCGCCAGATGTAACAAAACGTCGCTTTTTTCCAAACGGATAGAACTGAGCCGTCCACATCTGATGCTGTCCGACTTCCGTGGTGATAAAACAGTCATCGCCAACAACCTCGTGGATATGTTCGCAGATAAATTTAGGATTTATTGAATCCTTCGGATTTTTATCGTAGCAGGAAGGATAAGTTTTCTTCCATTCATTAATCTGTTCAAGCCATTTCTTGTGCTCATTTTTGTTCACAAGCGGAATAAGTTTTGAAAGAACATCTTTCACATCGCCAACAACACTTGCATCAGTGTCGATATTTTTATTTATTTCAGCAGGATCAATATCAATATGAAGAATTTTTGCGCGTTCAGCAAATTTTGAAGGGTCGCCATAAACACGGTCAGAAAAACGTGCACCGATTGCAATTACCAGATCAGCCTCGGTGATTCCCATATTGCTTGCATAAGTTCCGTGCATTCCGACCATCCATGTGCAAAGCGGATGTTTTGAAGGGAACACATCGCGCCCCATCAATGATTCGCTTACAGGAATAGAAGCCTTTTCCGCAAACTGCAACAGTTCTTCTTCCGCACCAGAAATCTTTACACCTCCGCCGGCATAAATTATCGGGCGTTCAGAAGCATTGATTATTTCAGCCGCCCTTTTAATATCATCTTCAGCTGGAGTCGGAACTGTAACAGCACGCTTAAAGCTGGAAGCATTTAACGCAGCCCGCGCAAGAGAATCAGGATCTTTTGAAGGTTCAAATTCATACTGGACGTTCAACGCTGTAACATCCTTTAAAATATCAATAAGAACCGGTCCCGGACGACCAGATTTTGCGATAAGGAACGCCTCTCGGATTGTCTGAGCCAAATCCTTTATGTCTTTAACAAGATAATTATGCTTTGTAATAGGCAAAGTTACGCCAGTTATGTCAATTTCCTGAAAAGAATCACGCCCAAGCAAAGCCTTCCCAACATTGCAGGTAATCGCAACAAGAGGAACAGAATCCATGTAGGCTGTCGCAATTCCTGTAACAAGATTTGTAGCACCCGGACCAGAAGTCGCCATGCAGACACCAACTTTTCCTGTTGCACGCGCATATCCGTCCGCAGCGTGGCTAGCCCCCTGCTCGTGCGCAGTAAGAATATGTTTAATACGGTCTGAATTCTTGTAAAGCTCATCGTAAATATTAAGAATACAGCCTCCCGGATAACCGAAAACCGTATCTACGCCTTGCTCAATAAGACATTCAATAACAATCTGAGAACCGTTTATCAACATAACATTTCCTTATTCTATTTTTAAAATATACTATAGAATAACGTTTTTTTATGTTGTTTTCAATGCGTGGGCAAAAATTGAATTCTATCGTATGTCGTCGGCAACAATATTCAATCTTGCTAAAATCTCTTTCAGCTGGGATTCGGTGATTCCTGCGACTTTTACTGTTAGGCGGCGTTTTCCGGCTTCCTTCAATTCCCGTGTAACAAGCGAAACAAGATTTCCGTTTTCTTTTGCGATTTCGTTCACAAGTTTTACAAGCTGACCCGGAGTATCATCCAAAGTAAGAATAAAACGCACGCCAGCCTCACGCGAGCCGAACATATCAGTAAACAGCTGGAACAAGTCGCTTTCTGTGATGATTCCAACAAGACATTCGCCGTTCATTACAGGAACACAACCGATTCCGTTGTCAACCATGAGTTTTGCGGCATTTTCCACAACCTCTGATTCTGAAACCGAGACAACTTTTTTTGTCATAATCTTTTCAACTTTGATTTTTGAAAGAAGATAACCAATTTCAAACATATCAAGCGTTGTGGCTTCCGAAGGTGCAGCTTTTGCCAAATCCTTTTTTGTGATAATTCCTACAAGATTGTTGTTTTTATCGATTACAGGAAGTTTCCCGATATTTTTTTTGGTCATCAAAGCCTTGGCTTCTGTGATTGAACTTTCCGGCGAGATTGTAACTGGATTTTTTGTCATTACATTTTTTACCAACATAAGCAACTCCAAAGAAAAAGTTTTTAATTTTGAGTTTTTTTTGGGGATTGTGAAAAAATCGCTCTCAGCGAATTTGCAATTTGCTCCAGACGGTTGTGCTCGCGCTACGCTTGTAGTTATTCGGGTTGCTTTGCAACTTTAATCTTTTTTATCGCACAAAGTCTTCACAAATTACAAATCCGCTTACGCTTTTACTCATTCCAATAAAAAACTCAAAATTCAAGCTAGTTAATTATATCACGAAAATATAAAAGTAAAGAAAAAAGTTTAGCCGCCTAGATATGCGTTCTTTACTGAGTCGTCGTTCAGCAGTTCAGTGGCGTTGCCGGATTTTATTATTTCGCCGGTTTCAAGTACATAAGCGCGGTCTGCAATTGAAAGTGCCTTGAATGCATTTTGCTCAACAAGAAGAATTGTAGTTCCATCCGCGTTGATTCGTTTTATGATTTCAAAAATCTCGTCAACAAGAATCGGGGCAAGTCCCATTGAAGGTTCATCCAGCAGCAAAAGTTTCGGCTGGCTCATAAGAGCGCGTCCCATCGCAAGCATCTGCTGCTCGCCGCCAGACAAAGTTCCTGCCGCCTGCTTAACGCGTTCCTTTAGTCGCGGAAAAAGCGCAAAAACGTGCTCAACATCTTTTTCAATTCCAGCCTTGTCTTTTCTAAGATATGCGCCAAGCTGAAGATTTTCCAGAACCGAAAGATTTGCAAAAACCCGCCGTCCTTCCGGAACTTGAATAAGATGTTTCGCGACAATTTTATCAGCGCCAAGATTCGTTATATCTTCACCGTTAAAAGAAATCGTTCCTTCCTGTTTTTTGATAATATTAGAAATTGAATGGAGCGTTGTTGTCTTTCCGGCACCGTTTGAGCCAATCAAAGTAATTATTTCGCCCTGATTTACATCAAAACTGATTCCGTGCAAAGCCTTGATTGCACCGTAATTCACACAAAGATTTTTCACTTCAAGCATCATAGTCAGATTCTCCTAAAATGGGCGTTAATTGTTTCCAAGATAAGCCTTTACAACTTCTGAATTTGCCCGGATTTCATCAGGATTTCCTGTCGCAATAATTCTTCCGTAGTTCAGAACCATGATTCTTTCGCAGATTCCCATAACAAGTTTCATATCGTGTTCAATCAAAAGGATTGTAAGCTTAAATTCCTTGCGGATAAACGCAATCAGCTCCATAAGTTCCTTTGTTTCCTGCGGATTCATTCCCGCGGCAGGTTCGTCCAGCAAAAGAAGCTTAGGATTTGAGGCAAGAGCACGCACAATCTCAAGTTTCCGCTGCTCACCATACGGAAGATTTTTCGCTTTCTCATCTGCTTTTCCAGAAATTTTAAAAAGTTCCAGAAGATTCATGGCTTTTTCAGACATAACCTGCTCATCGCGGCGGAATTTCGGCGTTCTGAACAAAACATCAAAAACCGAAACGCGACGCTGGTTATGAAGCGCGATAAGAACATTGTCTTTTACAGAAAGCTCTCCAAAAAGACGGATATTCTGAAAAGTTCTTGCAATTCCAAGTTTATTCAGCTGGGCAGGACCAAGTTTATTTATCACATGAACTTTGTCATCCTTGTCCCAAAAACTAATTTGACCGCTAGTAGGCGTATAAATTCCAGAAACCATATTGAACATCGTTGTTTTTCCGGCACCGTTAGGCCCGATAAGACCCACAAGCTCACCTTCATACAAATCAAAAGAGGCATCGCTTACGGCACAAAGACCGCCAAACACAATCTGAACATCAGAACATTGAAGAACCAGTTTTTTTTCAGCCATTATTTCACCTCTTTTTTAGCAAATTTCGCAGGAAGACTCAAAAAGAATTTCTTTAGTCCGCCAGATTTCATCCAGTCAAATGTGTTTACAAAACTGAATTCTTTTGTTCCAAGAAGCCCCTGAGGTCTGAAAAGCATTACAAAAATAAGAACAACTGGGTAGAAAAGCAAACGGTAATTCTGAAGGAAACGCAACGCTTCCTGAAGATAAGTCAAGACAAAAGCCGCAAGGACAGAGCCAGTCATAGAACCCATTCCGCCAAGAACAACAAAGATAAGATAGTCAATTGATTTTGTAAATGCAGCCTGCTCCGGCTTGATAAAACCTACATACATAACGTAAAGCGCGCCGCCGATTCCGGCAACAAAACTTGCAAGGACAAAACCCGCCATCTTATAGTGAAAAACATGGATTCCGCACGAATTTGCGGCAATCTCATCTTCACGAACAGCAAGAATCGCGCGCCCGAAAGTTGAGCGGATAATATTCTGCACAAACACAACAACAAGAACCAGGACACTTGCAACAACAAGAACCGCAATAGTCGGATTCAACGTTAAGATTGTAGGAAAAGATTTTCCGTTCGGTCCGCCAGTCCACTGCTTTAAATTAACAAGGACAACGCGGATAATCTCGCCAAAGGCAAGAGTTACAATCGCAAGGTAATCGCCTTCAAGTTTCAACGTAGGAAAGCCAATAAGAAAACCAAAGAAAGCAGTTATAAGACCTGCGCAAATTACAGCCAGCGGAAGAGGAAGATGCGCATTTGTGTTCAGCAAAATTGTGGCATACGCGCCCAAAGCCATAAATCCGGCCTGCCCAAGGCTAAGCTGCCCCGTAATTCCAGAAATAATGTTTACGCTTATAGCCATAATCGCATAGATTCCAGCAAGCGCAAAAACACCGGAAGAATAAGCGTCCATAATACCAGTTGAAGTAAGAAGCGTTGGAACGGCAATCACAACAAGGCTTACAACTGAAAGAATCAATGTATTTCGTATAAATTTATTTTTCATTTTTACCTCATAAAATCTAAAACACCGGAAAATCAAACCTTAACAGTTGTCTTTTTGCCGAACAGACCAGCCGGTTTTACAAGAAGAATCACAATCAGGATTATGTAAGAAATTGCGTCCGCATACTGACTGCTCAAATATCCTTTTGTCAAAGTCTCTGCAATTCCAAGAATTATACCGCCAGCCATTGCCCCAGGAATTGAGCCGATTCCACCAAGAACCGCCGCAACAAACGCCTTCAATCCAGGAATGTAGCCCATAACCGGGTCAACCTGCGGATACGCCGTCGCATAAAGAACGCCACCCGCACCAGCCAAAACAGAACCGACTACAAAAGTAACCGCAATTATTCTGTTCACATTTATTCCCATAAGGGCAGACGCCTTTAAATCATAGGAAACAGCCTGCATCGCCTTTCCGGTTTTTGTCTTGTTTACAAGGAAATTAAGAAGAACCATAAGAACTGCGCTGGAAATAATTACAACAAGCTGAAGGTTTGAAATAGAAAGAATTCCGAATGTAAAGTTTTTTGTTTCCATCGTAGGGAACTGGCGTGGATCTGGACCGACAAAAGGAAGAACGCGCATAAGATTCTGAAGAATAAGTTCAACAGCAATCGCGGTAATCAAGGAATTAAGACGCGGAGATTCACGCAAAGGACGATATGCAAAACGTTCAATCAATATTGATAAAAGACCGCAAAGAACCATGGCTGCGATGAATGCGCCAGCCATTCCAAATGCGCTAGCTCCAAGGGCAACAAGAACGAAATAGCCAGCATAAGCACCGACCATCATAACATCACCGTGGGCAAAATTTATAAGTTTTACAATACCATAAACCATGGTGTAGCCAAGCGCAATCAATGCGTAAATGCTTCCGAGCGACAAACCATTTATAAGCTGCTGTACAAAAATAGAACCAGAATTCACAAGTTCACCCCAAATATTTTAGACTTCATATAATTTTA
Organism: bacterium; assembly: GCA_963599585.1. Classification (GTDB taxonomy): domain Bacteria; phylum Spirochaetota; class Spirochaetia; order Treponematales; family Treponemataceae; genus Treponema_D. The sequence continues at coordinate 143 of CAVBXG010000001.1, read as the reverse complement.
GTTGTAATAGCCAAAAATGAAAAGGGGCAAAAATGCCCAATAAGATATTCTGTGCAGGTTTTTACAAAAAAATCCCCGGAACAAACGACCCTGTAAAATAAAGTGTGTAAATGGCTAACAAAAAATGATACTCTATAGGAGGA